>CAQCFX010000001.1:0-54213 GCA_948766235.1 uncultured Oscillospiraceae bacterium
TACTGGTAGAAGTCGTAGGGGCTGGTTTTGTTGGGGTCCAGCCACACGGCGTTGCCCGCCGTCTTGCCCATCTTGTTCCCCTGGGAGTCAGTGAGCAGGTTAATGGTCATACAGTGGGAATCCTTGCCCAGCTTCCGGCGAATCAGCTCCGTGCCCCCCAGCATATTGCTCCACTGGTCGTTGCCGCCGCACTGAAGATTGCAGCCCACGGTCTGGAACATATGGTAGAAGTCGTAGGACTGCATAATCATATAATTGAATTCCAGGAAGGACAGGCCCTTCTCCATACGCTGCTTGTAGCAGTCCGCCCGGAGCATATTGTTCACCGAGAAGCAGGCCCCCACCTCCCGCAGCAGCTCCACATAGTTCAGGTCCAGCAGCCAGTCGGCGTTGTTGAGCATCATGGCCTGGCCGGGGCCCTCGCCGAAGTCGATGAAGCGCTCCATCTGATGCTTAAAGCACTGGGCGTTGTGGTTGATATCCTCCCGGCTGAGCATCTTGCGCATATCGGTGCGGCCGGAGGGGTCGCCGATGGTGGTGGTGCCGCCGCCGATCAAGGCGATGGGCTTATTGCCCGCCTGCTGGAGCCGCTTCATCAGGGTGAGGGTGACAAAGTGGCCCGCCGTCAGGCTGTCCGCCGTGCAGTCGTAGCCGATATAAAAGGTGGCCTTGCCGTTGTTGATGAGGTTCTTCACCTCGTCTTCGCTGGTGACCTGGGCCACCAGGCCCCGGGCCACAAGTTCGTCGTAAATTGTCATGATAATTTCTCCTCACTTTTTATAATATATCAAAGTCATCTTACCATTAATCTCCCGCGTTTCCCCGGTTGGACGGTACCCCATCTTTTCATACAGATGGCAGTTTCTCTTTTCCTGTAGGTGCGTACCCAGCACCCAGTCTTTGCCTCCATAAAGCTCCTCGGCCAGCCTGATCGCCTGCTGGGCGATCCCCCGATTGCGGTATTCCGGCCGGACAAACAGCAGAGAAATTTGTTTGCTCTCATTTGCTCGAGCAACGATCCGAATACCGCCAACCGATTCTTCTTCCCATTTGATCCAGTAAAAGAAGGAGTCCGCCTGGGTCATCTTTTCCCGCACACGTTCCAGCGTTTGGCAGGCCGGATTGGTTTCCCTGTCCTGATACCTTTCTAGAAGCTCCAAAAAAGCTGTCCTCTGCATTTGCCAAAACTGTTCCGCCTCCTCCAGCGGAACCTTTGCCAACTGTATTTTGTCCTTCATCAAAATCACCCCCTGTCCCGTCAAGGACAGAGGGCGAAAGCTCGCGGTACCACCTCTGTTTTGCCGCTTTCTCACAAAAGCGGCCTCATGGAGTCCCCAGCAGGACCCCGGCGCTGTACCGGGCGCACCCGTCCGGCCCTACTGGGGAAGCTCCCGTTCAGGCGGCTGCTCCGAGGGGTATTCGCCGCCGTCTCCTCTCCCCCTTCCACCGAAACGGGGGCTCTCTGGGCAGGAGGCCGATGGGTACTATTCCTCATCCTCGCATTGGCAGGATGATATCACAAATGCGCTCCCTTGTCAAATTCTTTTTCCCCTGTTGCGCTTAAAAATCCCGCAGCAAAAGATTTTCCTCCGGTTGGAAACGCTGAAGAAATCTTGGAATTTGATAAAATTTACAAAAAGTTCTTTACAATCCGGGTTGCAACTGTTATAATGTAGTTTACCATAACACAAGGAGGTGATGACGATGAAGGTCATCTGGACCGTGCCCGTTGATATCGACGAGTTGATCTTCGCCGGAGAGACTACCGTTCCCAGCGACCGCTGAGCCTGACGGAATCCTTTCTACGGTATAAGATACGACTCGTCCCTTTGGGGGCGATTTTTATTTTATGAAAACCCCGGCTGCTGTGCAGCCGGGGTTTTCATTTCCCCGCCAATCAGCTCTCCCGGTCCACCTGCTTCATCTGCTTCAGGTTGCCGATTTTCTGCGCCCGACGCTCCAGCTCGGCCAGCACGTCGTCCAGCGGGATGCCCTTTTCCGCCAGCATCACCATCAGGTGGTAGATAAGGTCGGAGACCTCGCCCACCGTGTCGGAGGGCACGTCATTTTTTGCCGCGATAATGGTTTCGGCGCACTCCTCCCCCACCTTTTTCAGAATCTTATCCAGCCCCTTGTCAAACAGATAACAGGTGTACGACCCCTCCTGGGGGTGGGCCTTTCGGTCCAGAACCACCTGGTACAGTCTCTCCAATGTACTCATCGTCTCTCCTCCTGAGCGTTTTCAAGCGGAATTTCCCGGAAAAAGCAGCTGCGCGCTCCCGTGTGGCAGGTGGGGCCGTCCGGCTTACAAATGTAGAGCAAAGTGTCCGTGTCGCAGTCGGTGTAAATCTCCCTGATGTGGAGGAAATTTCCGCTGCTCTCCCCCTTGTTCCACAGCTTTTGGCGGCTTCGGCTCCAAAACCAGGCGGTTTTGGTCTCCAGCGTGCGCTCCACCGCCTCCCGGTTGGTAAAGCCCAGCATGAGCACCTCTTTGCTGTCCGCCTCCTGGATGACAACGGGAATCAGCTCCGATTTTTGAAACAGAAGGTCCAAATCAAACATAGCCCTCACCTCACCGGGATGCGCTTCCCGCGCAGATACTCCTTCACCTGGGGCACTGTCAGCTCCCCGAAGTGGAACAGGGAGGCCGCCAGCGCCGCGTCGCACCCCGTCTCCTGAAACACTTGGGCGAAATGCTCCAGGCTGCCGCAGCCCCCCGAGGCAATCACCGGGATGGACACGGCCTGCGTCACCGCCTTTGTCATCTCCAAATCGAAGCCCGCCTTGGTGCCGTCCGCGTCCATGGAGGTGAGCAGAATCTCTCCCGCCCCCAGCGCCTGGCCCCGGCGCGCCCACTCCACCGCGTCCAGCCCGGTGGGGGTGCGCCCCCCCGCGGTCACCACCTCGTACCAGCCCTCGGGCCGGAGCCGCGCGTCAATGGCCAGCACTACGCACTGGGAGCCGAAGCGCCCCGCGGCGCGGGCAATCAGACTCTCGTCCTTCACCGCGGCGGAGTTGACGGAGATTTTGTCCGCCCCCGCCCGGAGCAGCCGTTGGAAGTCGTCCAGGGTGCGGATGCCGCCCCCCACGGTGAGGGGAACGAACACCTGGGCGGCGGTGCGCTCCACCACGTCGGCCACAGTGTCCCGAGCGTCGCTGGTGGCGGTGATGTCCAGGAACACAATCTCGTCCGCCCCCTGGTTGGAGTAAAACTTCGCCAGCTCCACCGGGTCGCCCGCGTCCCGGATGTTCACAAAATTGACCCCTTTTACCACCCGGCCGTCCCGCACGTCCAGGCAGGGGATGATGCGCTTGGCTAACATGGCAGGCCCTCCAAATATCGGTCGATGTCCTTTTGCGACCTCAAAACCACCGTTTTCTCCGGGTAGCGCTCCACAACCTGCCGAAACTCTCCCCGTTTTTTCCGAGTGCGCCCTTCCCATAGAATCCACCACATGAACTCCGGGTCCATTTTCTCCGGGCACCCCTCGCCCATATCCACCCGGGTCTTTCCCCGGTAGCGAAAAAAGCGCTTCCACGCCCGGGCAAAGCAGACCAGCCGGGGAAAATCTAACATGATAATCTCGTCCGCCTGGGATAAGCGGCGCTCGTACTCAAATTTTGTATAATTTCCGTCAATGACCCATTCCGGCTGCTCCATAAACTCATGGACCAGTCTGTGCGCCTCCCCGCGGTCCCGCTCCTGCCAGCCCGGGGCCCAGTGCACCCGGTCAAAGTGGAGCACCGGGACGCTGTACCGCTCCCCCAGCGCCCTGGCCAGAGTGGACTTGCCCGCCCCGCTGTAGCCAATCACCGCGATTTTCATTCCTGGGCTCCCGCTTCCCGGACGGCCTGGGCCAAATCCAGCGTCCCGGCGTAGTACGCCTTGCCGATGATGGCCCCGTACAGCCCCATGTCCCGCAGCCGCTTCACATCGTCCAGGGTGGTCACTCCGCCGGAGGCCACGATATCGCACCCCACCGCATTTTGCAGCGCGGCCAGCTGGTCATAGCTGGGCCCGGACAGCATCCCGTCGGTGGCGATATCGGTAAAGATTAGGGTTTTGACTCCCTTTTCCTCCATCCGCCGGGCCAGCTCCAGGCAGTCTATCCCGGAGTCCCGCTCCCAGCCCGCCGTGCGCACCCGGCCGTTGAGGCAGTCGATGCCCACCGCCACCCGTTCCGGCCCGTACTGGCCCAGGGCGTAGTCCACCACCTCCGGCCTGGTGACGGCGGCGGAGCCTATCACCATGCGGGCCGCCCCCGCCTCGCCCACGGTAATCACGTCCAGTTCGCTTTTGATTCCGCCGCCCAGCTCCACCTTCAGGCCGGACTGCTGGATGACCTCATAAATATGGGGGAAGTTGTGCCGCACGCCGTCCCGCGCGCCGTCCAGGTCCACCATGTGCACCCATCTGGCCCCGGCCTCCCCAAAGGCCCGCGCCGTCTCCAGGGCGCTGTTGGCCACCTGGCTGACAGTGGAAAACTCCCCTTTTTTCAGGCGGACGCAGCGCCCATCCTTCATGTCGATAGCTGGAAATAAAATCATCGGTTCAATTCTCCAAAATTCTTTAAAATTTGCAGGCCCGTCTCCCCGCTCTTTTCCGGGTGGAACTGGCAGCCATACACCCCGCCCCGGGCCACGGCGGCCACCACCGGCGGGCCGTACTCCGCGAGGGCCGCCACATCCTCCTCCCGAGCCGCACGGCCGCAGAAGGAGTGGACAAAGTACACGCAGACCCCCTCGTCCACTCCCCGGAACAGGGGGGACGGATTGGGAAAGCTCAGACTGTTCCAGCCGATGTGGGGCAGTTTATACGGCGTCTGAATCCGCTCCACCCGCCCGGGAATCAGGCCCAGGCCGGGACAGCTGCGCCCCTCCTCGCCCTGGTCGAACAACAGCTGCATCCCCAGGCAGATGCCCAAAATGGGCTTGCGCCCCGCCTGAGCCAGCACCGCCCGGTCCAGCCCCGTCTGGCGCAGCTTGTCCGCCGCGTCGGGAAAGGCGCCCACGCCGGGCAGAATGACGGCGTCCGCCCCCTCGATCTCCCCAGCCTCGCCGGTGACGAGGGTTCTCTGCCCCAGATAGGCCAGGGCGTTGGACACGCTTTTCAGGTTGCCCACGCCGTAGTCCACAATGGCGGTATACCCCATCACAGCGCCCCCTTGGTAGAGGTGACGCCCTCTCCTTCCACGCCCACGGCCTGCTTCAGCGCCAGCCCCAGGGACTTGAACAGCGCCTCGGTGATGTGGTGGGCGTTGTCCCCGTACTCGCACTTCTGATGGAGGGTGATGCCCCCGTTCACGGCGAACGCCCGCATAAACTCCGCCGTCAGGCAGCTGTCGTAGCCGCCGATTGCGCTCTGGGGCATGGGCGCGTCAAACACCAGGTAGGGCCGGTTGGACAGGTCCAGCACCGTGCGGCACAGCGCCTCGTCCATGGGCACGAAGGCCGCGCCGAACCGGCGGATGCCCGTTTTGTCCCCCAAAGCCTGCTTAAACGCCTGGCCCAGCACAATACCTGCGTCCTCCACCGTGTGGTGGCCGTCCACGTGCAGGTCGCCCAGGGCGGACAGCTCCAGCCCGAACCCGGCGTAAAAGGCCAGGGCGGTGAGCATATGGTCAAAAAAACCGATGCCGGTGGACACATTCACCTCTCCCCCGTCCAGGCAGAGGGTGACGCTGACGTCCGTCTCTTTGGTGGTGCGCTGTATCGCCGCTTGACGCATAGACAAATCCCCCTATTACTTATTGGAAACGCACTTGGATGGAATTGGCGTGGGCGGTGAGCTTCTCCGCCTTTGCCAGCGTGATAATCTCCTGGGAAATGGGCTCCAGGGCAGCTTGGTCAAACTCCAGCACGCTCATGGTCTTGAGGAAGCTGTCCACCCCCAGGGGCGAGAAGAACCGGGCGGTCCCGCTGGTGGGCAGCACGTGGTCCGGCCCCGCCAGGTAGTCCCCCAAGGGTTCCGGCGTGTAGGCCCCCAGGAACACCGCCCCCGCGTTTTTCACCTGGGGCAGCAGCGCCCGGGGATTCTCCGTCACAATTTCCAGGTGCTCCGGGGCGATTTCGTTGGCCAGCTCCACGCACTGCTTTAAGCTCTCGCACACAATGGCGCAGCCAAAGTCCCGCAGGGAGGTCTCCATAATCTCGGACCGGGCCAGATACCCCGTCTGCCGGACAATCTCAGCGTCCACCGCCCGGGCCAGCGCCCCATCGTCGGTGAGCAGCACAGCGGAGGCCAGCTTGTCATGCTCCGCCTGGCTCAAGAGGTCGGCGGCCACGTATTTGGGGTTGGCGCTGCCGTCGGCAATCACCAGCACCTCCGACGGTCCGGCCACCATGTCGATGTCCAGCGCGCCGTAGGCCAGCCGCTTGGCCGCCGCCACATAGGCGTTCCCCGGCCCCACCAGCTTGTCCACCCGCAGGATGAAGCCCGCGCCGTAGGCCGCCGCCGCCACCGCCTGGGCGCCGCCCACCGCGATCACCCGGTCCACTCCCGCAATCTTCGCCGCGGCCAGCACCGCGTTACTGAGGTTTTCCGTGGGCGGGGTGAGCATCACAATCTCCTCCACCCCGGCCACCTTGGCGGGGATGGCGTTCATCAGCACCGAGCTGGGATAGGCGGCCGTGCCGCCGGGGACGTAGATGCCCACCCGGCTCAGCCCCCGGACCACCCGGCCCACCCTTCCCCCGTCGGGGGAGGTCCACTCCATGGTCTTCACCAGCAGCTTCTCGTTGTAATCCCGGATGTTCCGCGCGGCGTGCTCCAGCGCGGCCACCAGCTCAGGCGGGCAGGCGGCATACGCCTCGTCCAGCCGCTCCTTTGGCAGCTCGTAGGGCGCCGCGGCGTCAAATTTAAGGGAATAGCGCTCCACCGCGCTCAGGCCCTCCGCCCGCACATCCTCCATAATGGCCTTGACGGCCTGCTCAATGTCGGCGTTTTTCTCCGCGGCCCGGGCGCGCATGGCGCTGAGCTGCCGGCGCTCGGCCGCGCCGTCCGCCCGAATGATGGTAATCATGCCCTTCCCTCCAATTCCCGCTCGATACGCGTTAAAAAGTCGGTGATCTCGTTTTTATATAGCTTCATGGACGCGGTGTTCACAATAAGCCGCGCCGACACCTGGGCCACATCCTCAATGGGCTCCAAGCCGTTCTCCTTCAGGGTGGCCCCCGTCTCCACAATGTCCACAATGCCGTCGGCCAGGTCCAAAATGGGGGCCAGCTCCACGCTGCCCTCAATCTTGATGATGTCCACGTCCATCCCCTTGCCCTCAAAAAAGGCGCGGGTGACGTTGGGGTATTTGGACGCAATCCGCCGAGTCTTGTAGGTGCCGTAAAAGTCGCCGCCCTTTTTCACCGCCAGGGCAAACCGGCAGCGGCCGAAGCCCAAATCCAGCACCTCGTAAAAGGCCCCGCCCTTCTCTAAAATGGTGTCCTTGCCCACGATGCCCAAATCGCAAACCCCGTGCTCCACGTAGGTAATCACATCGGGGGCCTTGGCCAGCACCGCGTCCAGGGGGTAGTTGGGCAGGGCGTGGATGAGCCGCCGCCCCGGATTGCGCACCGGGGCGCAGTCCAGCCCCGCCGCCTCAAACAGCTCCACAGCTTTGTCCTGCAAGCGCCCCTTGGTCAGGGCGATTCTCAGCCGCTCGCTCATACCGTCAGCCACCTCTCTCCCTCGCTGTCCAGCACCAGCACCCGCGCCGCGCCCTTCTCCCGGGCCAGGTTCAGGGTGCTGTCCACCGTGCGGCAGGGGGACAATTCACAGCTGCCCGCCGGGCGGCCGTCCACCACCGCCAGCGCCTGGGCGAGCAGGCCGGGGCCGTAGTGGATGACGGTCTCCAGCCGGGGAGTCTCCACGCTCAGGCACGCCCCCACCGCGTCCACATCCACGGCAAAGCCGATGGCCTCCGCCCGCCGCCCGAACTGCTCCATCAACCCGTCGTACCGGCCCCCGGACAGCACCGGCGCGCCCGCGCCCGCGGCGTACCCCCGGAACACCAGCCCCGTGTAGTAATCCAGCTGGTGCACCAGCCCCAGGTCGAAGCGCACGCAGTCTCCATACCCGGCGGCGGACAGTTCACCGTACAGCCGGCGCAGATGGTCCAGGCTGCCGCAGGGTCCGGCCAGCGCCTGGGCCTCGTCCAGCACCTCCACCCCGCCGAACAGGTAGGGCAGGCGGCGCAGGGCGGCGCAGGCCTCCTCCCCCCGATAGGGTTCCAGCAGGTCGTTGAGCAGGGCATAGTTTTTGCCCTCAATGGCGGCGCGCAGCCGTTCCAGCTCCTCCGGCCCCATATTCATCCGGCCCGCCAGCGCCCGGTAAAACCCGGCGTGGCCCAGCTCGATGTGGAACTGCTTTAGCCCGCAGCCGCGCAGCGCGTCCACCGCCATAGCCACCATCTCCAAATCGGCCTTGTCCCCCACCGCGCCGATCATCTCCACACCGCACTGGGCAATCTCGCTGCTGCCGCCCTGGTGGGCCCGCTCGGAGCGGAACACGGTCTGCTGGTAGTACAGCCGCTGGGGAAGGGGCAGATGCTTCAGCTTGGTGGCCGCCACCCGGGCGATGGGGGCGGTACAGTCGGGCCGCATCACCATGATCCGCCCGGAGCGGTCGATGATTTTCAGCATGGCCTCCTGGGGGATGGGGTTGCCGGACTGAACGAACAGGTCGTAATACTCCACCTCGGGGGTGATAACCTCGGTGCAGCCCCGGCGGCGGAACAGCTCCACCAGGGCGTCCTGCACCTGGCGGCGCTCCAGGCACTCGGAGAATAGGCGGTCCCGGGTGCCCTCAGGGGTGTTGATGCGGATGTTCATGGGAATGGCCTCCAAATTCTTTAGCTCGCTAATGTGATGAATGATATCACATCCCCGCCGCGCTGTCAACACCTTCTTTTTGCAGGAGATTGATGATAAGCTCCTCATCCCCAAACTGTTCCTTCCCCCAGTATCGAAAGCCCAGCTTCTCCTGAAGCCCCCGCGAGGCCTCGTTAGCGGCTTGATACTCACAGTCGATGTAATCTACACCTTCCCGGAGCATTTGCGTTGTCAAGCATTGCAATGCTTCCAGCATCAGACCCTTTCTCTGCTCCCATACCGCAATGGCAAAGCTAATCGATGCCCCTCTTTTCCCCGCAAACTTTGGGTCACCCGCCACTTTTTCAGAAGGCGGCTCAACGAAAATATGCCCGATGACCCTGCCGCTGTCTCTGCCGATCAGCGCGATGAACTCTCCGTTTTCCAAAAGCCACTGGAAGGTCTCCTGGGCGGAGGCCCGGTCATCCACGCCGCGCAGGCCCAGCATATTCTGAAGCTCCCGATCCATTATATACGCAAAATAATCCTCAAAATCAGCGGGAATGTGCGGCCTCAAAATCAGCCGCTCCGTCTCAATACGCATTTTTCCGCCTCCCTTAAAACAGACTGAACTGGCTGCTGTCCGGCAGGTCCCCGAAGGCTCCCGCGTCCTTAAGCTGCTCCAGATGGGTGGAGGACACCTTGCTGCACGCCAGGGAAAACTCCTCGATGGACAAAAAGTCCCTCCCCTTCCGCTTCTCCACAATATCGTCCCCCACCGTCTCGCCCAGGCCCGCCACCGAGGTAAAGGGCGGGATGAGCGCCTGCTTCTCCTCGTCCACCAAAAACCGGGTGGACTCAGACCGGCAGATATCCATCCGGGCGAAGCTGAACCCCCGCAGATAGAACTCATAGCACACCTCCAGGGTGGTGAGCATATCCTCCTCCACCGCCGAGGGGCGGTCCTTCTTCTCCTTGGCGTTCTTTTTAGCGTTAATCTCCGCCATTTTGTGCTTGACCACGTTCATCCCCCGGCACATATACTTCTCGTCAAAGGCCTTGGCCCGGATGGAGAAATAGGCGGCGTAAAAGGCCAGCGGCCGGTGCACCTTGAACCAAGCGATGCGGAAGGCCATCATCACGTAGGCCACGGCGTGGGCCTTGGGGAACAGGTAGGCAATCTTTTTGCACGACTCGATGTACCACTCGGGCACGCCGTGCTCCTTCATCTCCTCCTCCGCCCCTTCGGGCAGGCCCCGGCCCTTGCGCACCGCCTCCATAATCTTAAAGGCCCTGGTGTCCTTGAACCCTTTGGAAATGAGGAAAATCATAATGTCGTCCCGGCAGCCGATGGCCTCGTTGACCTTGGCGGTGCCCGAAGTGATAAGGTCCTTTGCGTTGCCCAGCCACACGTCGGTGCCGTGGGAGAAGCCGGACAGCCGCACCAGAATGTCAAATTGATTGGGGTGGGTGTCCTCCAGCATCCCCCGGACAAAGGAGGTGCCGAACTCCGGGATGGCCACCGCCCCCGTGGGGCCCAGCACCGGGTCGTCGGTAAAGCCCAGCTCCTCCGAGCTGGTGAACAGGCTCATGGTCTTGGGGTCGTCCAGGGGAATCTTTCGGGCGTTCACATGGGTAATGTCCTCCAGCATCCGAATCATGGACGGGTCGTCGTGGCCCAGCATATCCAGCTTCAGCAGGTTGGACTCCATGGAGTGGTATTCAAAGTGGGTGGTGATGATGTCCGAGTCCTTGTCGTCCGCCGGGTGCTGCACCGGGCAGAAGTCGTAAATCTCCTTGTCCTGGGGGATGACCACCATGCCGCCGGGGTGCTGGCCGGTGGTGCGCTTGACCCCCTCGCACCCCTTGGCCAGCCGCAGCACCTCGGCAAAGGGCACGTCCTGCCGCCCCACCTGCTCCAAATATTTGCGCACGTAGCCGATGGCGGTTTTTTCCGCCACCGTGCCGATGGTCCCCGCCCGGAACACATGGTCCTTGCCGAACAGCTCAAAGGTGTATTTGTGGGCGCTGGACTGGTACTCGCCGGAGAAATTCAGGTCGATATCGGGCACCTTGTCGCCGCCGAAGCCCAAAAACGTTTCGAAGGGGATGTTAAACCCGTCCTTCTCATAGTCCGCGCCGCACACTGGGCACTTCATGTCCGGCATATCCGCGCCGCAGCCGTAAGGGTGAGCCGGGTCCTGGGCGTAGTCAAAGTCGGCGTGCTTGCACTTGGGGCAGCGGTAGTGGGCGGGCAGGGAGTTCACCTCGGTGATGCCCGACATGAACGCCACCAGGGACGAACCCACCGACCCTCGGGACCCCACCAGATAGCCGTGCTCCAGCGAGTTCTGCACCAGCTTCTGGGCGGACATATAGATTACGTCGTAGTGGCAGCCGATGATGTCCCTCAGCTCCGCGTTGATGCGGTCCTGGACGATCTGGGGCGGGTTGTCGCCGTAGAGGGCGTGGGCCTTGCCCCACACCAGGTCCTTCAGCTCCCCCTCGGAATTTTCCAGCTTGGGGGTGAACAGCCCGTCGGGCAGGGGGCGCACATGGTCGCACCAGTCCGCCACCTTCCGGGGGTTGTCTATGACCACCTCCCGGGCCTTCTCCTTACCCAGATAGGAAAACTCCTCCAGCATCTCGTCCGTGGTGCGGAAGTACAGGGGATTGGGCTGGTCGGCGTCCTCAAACTCCTTGGCCGCCAGCAGGATATGGCGGTAAATCTCCTCCTCCGGCTCCATAAAGTGGACGTCCCCGGTGGCGCACACCGGCTTGCCCAGCCGCTCGCCCAGGGCGGCCACCCGGCGGTTGAAGGCGCGCAGGTCCTCCCGGTCCCGGGCGATGCTCCTGCCCTCCTTGTCCGGGCGGAGCATATAGGCGTTGTTGGCCAGGGGCTGAATCTCCAGAAAGTCGTACCACCCGGCGATGCGCTCCAGCTCCCGGTCCTCCTTTCCGTCCACCACCGCCCGGAACAGCTCCCCAGCCTCGCAGGCCGAGCCGAGAATCAGCCCCTCCCGGTTCTCGTCGATGAGGGACTTGGGCATGATGGGATAGCGGTTGAAATGGTCCAGATGGGCCTTGGACACCAGCTTGTACAAGTTGCGCACACCAGTTTGGTTTTTGGCCAGAACAATCAGGTGATAGGCGGACCGACGGCCGCGCCCCCCGCGCTTTGTCCCCGCCAGCGCCCGGTTAATCTGCGCCGCCCGCTCCACCCCCCGCTCCCGCAGCATAGGCAGCAGCGCCGAGAAAATCTGCCCGCAGATGTCCGCGTCGTCATAGGCCCGGTGGTGCTGGAAGGGGGGCAGGCCCAGGGCGCTGGCCACCGTATCCAGCTTGTGGTTGGGCAGCTTGGGCAGCAGGTACTGGGCCAGAATCATAGTGTCGAAATACAGCGGGTCAAAGCTCCGGCCCGATTTCCGGCAGTACTCCCGGACAAAGCCGGTGTCAAAGGCGGCGTTGTGGGCGCACAAGGGCGCGTCCCCCGCCCAGTCCAGGAACGCGTCCACCGCCTCACACGGCGCGGGCGCGTCCCGCAGCAGCTCGTCGGTGATGCCGGTGAGGGACACCGTTTTCGCGCTGAGCAGGTGCCCCGGCTGGGCAAAGGAGGCGAACTTGTCCACCACTTTTCCGTCCCGCACGCGCACCGCGCCAATCTCGATGATGGCGTCAGTGCGGGCGTCCAGGCCGGTGGTCTCCAGGTCGAAGGCCACAAACTCCCCGTCCAGCGGCAGGTCGCCGGGGCCGTGGACCGCCGTCACCTCGTCCACATCGTTCTGATAGTACGCCTCCACCCCGTAGAGGACCTTAATCTTCTCCCCCCGGCCCGAGGCGTTGTAGGCGTCGGGGAAGGACTGCACCACCCCGTGGTCGGTGATGGCGATGGCCGGGTGGCCCCACTCAATGGCCCGCTTCACCGCCGCCTTGGCGTCGCACAGCGCGTCCATGGAGGACATTTTGGTGTGCAGGTGGAGCTCCACCCGCTTGTCCGGGGCGGCGTCCTTCCGGCCCTCGGGCTTGGGCGCCTCGTTGATGCCGTAGGGCTCCAGCACCAAATCCCCATTGTCAAACCGGCCCAGCGTGAGCCGCCCCTGGATTTGGAGCCGCTGGCCCTTTTTCACCTGGTCAATGATGGGCTTGGCCTCCTCCCCCTCCATAAACTTGGTCACCCGGATGGAGCCGGTGAGGTCGGTAACGTCAAAGCACACCACCCAGGCCTTGCGGCGGGTGAGCTCCCGGTGCTCGATGTTGAATACCTCGCCCTCCACCAGCACGCTTCCCATATCCAGCGCCAGCTCCCCGATGGGGGTGGGCTTCTTCTTGCCGGTGATTTTGCCGTAAATCTGCTTGATTCGCTTTCCGCCCCCTCCCGCGGCGGGGGCGGAGGCCCGCATCAGCTTGCGGCGCATGGCCGCCATCTGGGCCTCCAGGTCCTGGACGGGCGCGGGCTGCTGTTTCGGCGCGGGCTGCTCCACAGGGGCGGACGCGGGCGCTTGCTCCGGCGGGGCGGGCGGCGTAATCCCAGCAGCCTCCCCCTGCCCTTCGGCCTTGGGCGTTTCCACCGCCACCACAGCGGCGCTGAGGCCAAAGGTCTGTTTCAGGCACTGTTCCGCCTGGGCCAGCGTTTCACGTGAAACATCCGTTCCAACCGCAGTCACCTCCATGGTCCGCTGGGCCCGGAGCACCCGGACCTGGACGGGATAGTCCCCTAAAACGGCCAAAACCCCTTCCGGGAAGGGGCAGTTGGCAAAAGTCTGTTGAAAGGTTGGCATCGTTCTGTCTCGCTCCTTATCTTTTGCTGCGCTTGATGGAGTAGTTGGCGGTGTCGATCACACCCTGGTTGTTTTGGTGGGATTTCTCCCGGACTCCCACAAACGTCATGCCGCACTTGCCCATGACGCCGCCGGAATGGGGGTTGTTCACGTCATGGCGGGCCACAATCCGCTCCACCCCCACCTGTTCAAACAGGAAATCAATCACCGCGCCCAGCGCCTCGCTCATGATTCCTTGATGCCACCAGCGTTTGCCCATGCAATAGCCAATCTCCGGAACCTCTCCGCCCTCACGCCAATGACATACGTCGATGCTCCCGATGGGCTGGGGGCCGTTTTCTTTTAATGTAATGGCCCAGCGGTAGCAGTCCTTCTGCCCGTACTGGGGCACCCACTCGCCCAGGATTCCCTCTGTCACCGACACGCCGGCGTGGGCGGGCCAGGTCAAATACTTTGTCACCTCGCCGTCCGACGCCCAGTTGTCAAACATGGCCTGGGCGTCTGACAGCTCGAACCGGCGCAGAATCAGCCGCTCCGTCTCTATGTACTGCGTTCCGATGTGGTTCATAGCGCTCCCCTCACAGCTCCTCAATCAGCTTCATCAGCCCGGGCACCAGCTGCTCCTCCGGCACCCTGGCCACAATCTCTCCGTGCTTGAACAGCACGCCCTCACCCTTTCCGCCCGCCAGCCCCACGTCGGCGTGGCGGGCCTCGCCGGGGCCGTTGACCACGCACCCCATCACCGCCACGGTAATGGGCTTGTCCACACCCTTTAAAAGCTCCTCCACCTGTTTCGCCATGGGAATCAGGTCAATCTGGGTGCGCCCGCAGGTGGGGCAGGCGATCAGCTCCGGGCCCTCCCTGCGCAGGCCGATGGCCTTTAAAATCCGCCGGGCGGCGTAGATTTCCTCCACCGGGTCGGCGGTGAGGGACACCCGCAGGGTGTCCCCAATGCCTAAAGCCAGCAGCCCGCCAATCCCCGCCGCCGCCTTCAGCTCACCCATCTCTCGGGTGCCCGCCTCGGTGACGCCCAGGTGCAGGGGGTAGCCGTACCCCTCCGCCATCAGCTGGTAGGCCCGCATGGTGACGGGCACCGAGGAGGCCTTCAGCGACACGCAGATATCCTCAAAGCCGTACCGCTCCAGCAGGCGGATGTGGCCCAGGGCGCTTTCCACCATGGCCTCCGGCGTGGGGCCGCTGTACTTGTCCAGCAGCTCCTTTTCCAGCGAGCCGCCGTTCACCCCCACCCGGATGGGGATGTGCCGCTCCCGGCAGGCCCGGGCCACCGCCTCCACCCGCTCCGGCGCGCCGATGTTGCCGGGGTTGATGCGTATCTTGTCGATGCCCTGCTCCGCCGCCTCCAGGGCCAGACGGTAGTCAAAGTGGATATCCGCCACCAGGGGCACGGGGCTGCCCGCCTTCAGCGCGCCGATGGCCCTTGCCGCCGCCATATCGGGCACCGCCAAGCGGACAATGTCGCACCCCGCCGCGGCCAGCGCCCGAATCTGGGCCAGGGTGGCCTCCACGTCCTGGGTGGGGGTGTTGGTCATGGACTGGATGGACACGGGCGCGCCCCCGCCCACGGGGACGCCGCCCACATGAATCTGCCTGGTCATTGCAAGCACCTGCCTAAGCGAAAATATTCCACACGTCGTGGAGGGCCACCACCGCCATCAGCGCCAGCAGCACCACAAAGGCCCCGGCGTGGACATAGCCCTCGTACCGCTCCGGGATGCGGCGGCGGGCCACCGCGTAGAGAAGGCTGTTGAGCAGCACGAAGAAAATCCGCCCGCCGTCCAGCGCCGGGATGGGCAGCAGGTTCATCACCGCCAGGTTGACGGCGATGAGGGCCATGAAGTAGAACACGTTCTGCACGCCCATGGCCACCGTCTCCGACTGGGAGCCCACCTCGGACACCACGTCCACCACGCCGATGACGCCGGACAGCTCCGTCACCGCCACCCGGCCCGTCACCAAATCCCCCAGGCTCATCCACACAATGCGCACAAAGTCCACGGTTTGGGCAAAGCCCTGGGCGATGCGCTCCGGGATGGACAGCTCATCCACCCGGCCGAAAATCAGGCCGAAGCCGTGGTTGGTGTGCCCCTCAAATTCATAGTCGTACCGGCCCATGGGAAAATCCTTCAGGGTGACGCGCCGCCCGTCCCGCTCCACCACCAGGTCCACGCCCTGGCCGTCGTTGCGGGAGAGGTAGGTCTGCACGTCGGCATAGACCCAGATGCCGTGGCCGTCCACCTCCAAAATGCGGTCCCCCACCATCAGGCCGTCCGCGCCCTCGTGCTGAAAGCCGCCGGCAAACTGGGTAATCACCGGCACACGGGCCTGGGAGACGCCCAAAAACAGCGCCACCGTAATCACCAGCCCCAGCACAAAGTTCATAAACGCCCCGGCGCACAGGATGATGATTTTCTTCCACGCCGCCTGCCGGGAGAAAGCGCCGGGGTCGCCGGTGTCCTCGTCCTCCCCCTCCATGGCGCAGTAGCCGCCCACGGGGAACAGGCGCAGACTGTACAGGGTTTTTTCTTCCTCCCAGGGCTCCCCCGTCCCTTTCCGGCTCTGCCAGATCGCGGGACCCATGCCAATGGCAAATTCGTTCACCTTAACGCCTAAGAGCTTGGCGGTGATGAAGTGGCCGAACTCGTGGATGGCAATGAGCACGCCAAAAAGCACAATCGCCAGCAGGACATATAAGAATCTCGCCAAAATGTGTCACCTCACAGAATCATAAACCGCCTCGCGGGCGGCGCGGTCCGCGCTCAGAATCTCGTCCAGACCGGGGCGGTCCAGTGCGCTCACCCGGCCCAGCGCCCCTTCCACCAGCCGGGGAATGTCCAGAAATGTGATTTTCTCCTGCAAAAACAGCTCCACCGCCGCCTCGTTGGCCCCGCTGAGGACAGCAGTGGACGTGCCTCCCCGCTGCGCGCACTCCAGCGCCAGCCCCAGGCACCGAAAGGTCTCCGGGTCGGGCCTTTGGAAGGTGAGCGGCGGGCAGCTCAGCAGGTCCAGGGGCTTTGCCGGGCCGGGGGTCCGCTCCGGCCAGGTGAGGGCGTACTGGATGGGCAGGCACATATCCGCGCTGCCCAGCTGGGCCAGGATGGCCCCGTCCTCAAACTCCACCAGGGAGTGGACAATGCTCTCCCGGTGGACCACAATCTGGATTTTTTCCGGGGGCATGGAGTACAGCCGCATGGCCTCGATCAGCTCCAGCCCCTTGTTCATCAGGGTAGCGGAGTCGATGGTGATTTTCGCGCCCATGGCCCAGTTGGGGTGGCGCAGGGCCTGGGCGCGGGTCACCTGGGCCAGCTCCTCCCGGCTCCTGCCGAAAAACGGCCCGCCGGAGGCGGTGAGGATGAGCCGGCGCACCTCGCCCCGGTTTTTGCACCCCTGCAGGCACTGGAAAATGGCGGAGTGCTCCGAGTCCACGGGAACGATCTCCGCCCCCTTCTCCTCCGCCCGGGCCATCACCAGCTCCCCGGCGCACACCAGCGTCTCCTTGTTGGCCAGGGCGATGCGCTTGCCCGCGTCGATGGCGGCCAGAGTGGGGCGCAGCCCCGCCACCCCCACAATGGCCGTGACCACCGTGTCCGCTTCGGGCAGCCCCGCCGCTTCCAGCAGGCCCTCCGGCCCCGACAGCACCCTGGTATCCGTATCCGCCAGGCGCACACGCAGCTCGGCGGCGGCGTTTTCATCCACCGCCACCGCCAGCCGTGGGCGAAACTGCCTGGCCTGGGCCTCGGCCAGCTCCACGCTGCGATTCACCGTGATGGCGGCCACGGCATGGCCGCAGGCCTGGGCCACTTTTAACGTCTGCTGCCCGATGGAACCGCTGGAGCCCAAAATGGAAAGCGTTCGTCTCATATGGCCGCCCCTCAAAACACCGGCAGGAACCGGACGATGAACAGCACCACCGGCCCGCAGAAAATCATGCTGTCAAACCGGTCCAGCATCCCCCCGTGCCCGGGCAAAATATGGCCGTAGTCCTTCACGCCGTACTGCCGCTTCACAAAGGAAAAGGCCAAATCCCCCACCTCGGTGGCCAAGGCGCCAAACAGCCCGCACAGCGCCAGAGACAGCAGATTCACCCCGTCCCCCGCGATTTTGCTGGATACCACGCCGTACAGCACCGCGAACAGCACCCCCGTGGCAAAGCCGCCGATGTACCCTTCCACGCTCTTATTGGGGCTGACCTTGGTGACGCCCCGGTGCCTGCCCAAAAACACCCCGGCAAAATAGGCCCCCGCGTCGGTGACAAAGGTGAGCAGCACCGCCAGCAGCACCAGGTATTTCCCGTGGTCCATCCGCCGCAGCTCCACCAGCGCGGACAGGCCCAGCGGGATGATAATCCCGGCAAACAGGCAGGACAGCACATGGAAAAAACCGATGGAGGGACCCCCTTCTTCGTCATAGGCCCGGATGGCGCACCAGAAGCACACCGCTGTCACCACAAAGGACAGCAGGTTCACATAGGCCATACCCAGTTCCGCCCAACTCCCAAAGGGCAGAAGGGCGGCGGACAGAATGGTGGCCGCCTTCATGGGCAGGGTGATTTTACCCTCCCCCACCGCCCGCAGCAGCTCAAAAGCCGCCATGGCCGAGATGAAGCACACCAGCGCCGTCCACGCCAGCGGGGGGGGAACCAGCATAATCCACAGGATAGCCGGCGTGAAAATACACGCCACAATAATCCGTTTTGCCATTCTCACACACCTCCATACCGGCGGGAGCGGCCCTGATAGGCCGCCAGCGCCCGCAGCAGCTCCTCTTTGCTGAAGTCGGGCCAGAGCACATCGGTAAAATAAAATTCCGCGTAGGCGCACTGCCACAGCAGGAAATTGGAAACCCGGACCTCGCCGCTGGGGCGGATAATCAAATCCGGGTCGGGCACCCCGGCGGAATAGAGGTAGCCCCCAAAGGCCTCCTGGGTCAGGTGGCCGGGGTCCGCCCGCCCCTCCACGCAGTCCAGCGCGAAGGCCTTGGCCGCCCGCACCAGCTCATCCCGGCCGCCGTAATTCAGGCAGATGTTCACCTGGCAGCCGTCGTAGCCCTTGGAAATCTCCTGGGTCTGCCGGCACAGCTGCTGAAGATGGGGCGCCAGCGGGGACAAATCCCCGAAGAAGGCCATTTTCACCTTGTCCCGGGCCATGGTCTCAATGGCCTCGTGGAGGTATTTTTCCAGCAGCTTCATGATGGCCGCCACCTCGTCGGCGGGCCGCTTCCAGTTCTCGGTGGAAAAGGCGTATACCGTCAGGTATTCCAGCCCCAGCTCCTTGACGAAGGTGGCGATGGTTCGGAAGGTCTCCGCCCCCGCGGCATGGCCCGCCCGCCGGGGCAGCCCCCGGCCCTTGGCCCAGCGGCCGTTTCCATCCATAATGATGGCCACATGGCGGGGCAGCCGGCTCATATCCACCTTTGGCGCCTCCCGGCGGCGAAATAAAGACATAGGCTCGCATCCTAACATATTGATAGTGTTGACAAAAAAGAACCCGTTCAAAAGCGGAGGGCAGACAGCAGACAAGCGGGGGCGCGCCCCGCTTGTATTGCCCTGACATGGCTTACACGGCCATCAGTTCCTTTTCCTTCGCGGCGGTCAGCGCGTCAATCTCCTTGCAGCGCTTGTCCGTCAAATCCTGAAGCTCCTTCTCGTCCTCTTTCCGGTCGTCCTCGGTAATCTCGGACTTCTTCTCCAGAGCCTTGAGCTTTTCCATGGCGTCCCGGCGGATGTTGCGAATGGCCACCTTGCCGTTCTCGCCGTATTTGCGCACCTGCTTGGTCAGCTCCATGCGCCGCTCCTCGGTGAGCTGGGGGAAGGCCAGGCGAATCACCCGCCCGTCGTTCTGGGGATTGATGCCCAGGTCGGAGCTCTGGATGGCCTTTTCAATGGCCTTCAGGATGGAGGCGTCCCAGGGCTGAATCTGAAGGGTGCGGGGGTCCGGGGTGGAGATGCTGGCCACCTGCTGGATGGGGGTGGGGGTGCCGTAATACTCCACCTGGATGCGGTCCAGCACACCGGCGTTAGCCCGGCCCGCCCGGACGCTGGCAAAATCGCCCTTCACCGACTCGATGGTCTTGCCCATTTTTTCATCATAGCTCTTGCAGAAATCGTTCATTTTACTTCCTCCTTTACGATGGTGCCAATCTGCTCCCCGTGAATCACCCGGAGAATGTTTTCCGGGTCCTTCAGCGCGAACAGGATAATCGGAATATTGTTGTCCATACAAAGGGATGTGGCGGTGGAGTCCATCACGCCCAGGTGCCGGGCCAGCACGTCGTCATAGGTAATGCTGTCGTACTTCACCGCGTCCGGGTCCTTCAGCGGGTCGGCGCTGTATACGCCGTCCACGTTCTTGGCCAGCAGGATGATGTCCGCGCCAATCTCCGCCGCCCGCAGCACCGCCGCGGTGTCGGTGGAAAAGAAGGGGCTGCCCGTGCCGCAGCCAAAGATGACCACCCGGCCCTTCTCCAGGTGGCGCACAGCCCGGGAGCGGATGTACGGCTCGGCAATCGAGTGCATTTCAATGGCAGTCTGCACCCGAACGTCCACCCCCCTGTTCTCCAGCACATCGGCCAGCGCCAGACAGTTGATGGTGGTGGCCAGCATCCCCATATGGTCAGCCCGGGTGCGGTTGCTCATGCCCCGGCCGTCCTTCAGGCCGCGCCAGAAATTGCCGCCGCCCACCACGATGCCCACCTGGGCGCCCTCGGCGGCGCAGCGGGCCACCACGTCGCACACCTTGTCGATGACATCGAAGTCCAACCCCCGGCCGGCCTCGCCCCCCAGGGCCTCGCCGCTCACCTTCAGTAGAACGCGCTTATACTTTAATTCGCTCATTGCCGCCGTCACGCTCCATTTCCAATTTTGTCATGTGCTCCTATTTTAATACAAAACCTTCCCGTTGCATAGTAGCAAATTGAAAATTTTCCGTGTATTTTCTTGCCTGCCCTGTTCTGCCGCGGCGTAATAGTGGCACAAGCCCCCCTCATACACTGATACAGAATGTGGAAGGAGGGCATACTATGGTCTGCCGCATCGCGCAGCTGCAATATAAAGAGGTAATTGACATCTCCGACGGCACCCGGTACGGGTTTGTGGAGGACGTGGAGCTGGACCCGGAGCGGGGCGCCATTGAAAGCATCGTAGTGGCCGGACAATCCCGCTTTTTCGGCCTTTTGGGGCGCGAGCCGGACCAGGTGTTTCCCTGGTCGGCCATCAAGCGCTTTGGGGAGGATATCATTTTGGTGGAGGGTCGGGCCGAGCGCAGCCGGGAGCGCAACCGCCGCTGAGCACAACTTTTTCTGGAAACCACGCAAAAAACTCTTGCGCTTCCCGGACATACATGATAAAATGTCCAGGCATTCCGCACGAAAGCTGATTTTCCCGTCCGGTGCTCCCTTGTGGGGTGGGCGGGAAGCGCGAAGCTTTCGGAGGCAAAACCAAAAACTTAGGAGGAAAAAATCAATGGCAGTCGTATCTATGAAGCAGCTTTTGGAGGCCGGTGTGCACTTCGGCCACCAGACCCGTCGGTGGAACCCCAAAATGGCCACCTACATCTACACCGAGCGCAACGGCATCTATATCATCGACCTGCAGAAGACGGTTAAAAAGCTGGAGGAGGCCTACGCCTTCGTGAAGGACATCTCCGGCAACGGCCAGTCCCTGCTGTTCGTGGGCACCAAGAAGCAGGCCCAGGAGGCCATCAAAGAGGAGGCGTCCCGCTGCGGGATGTACTATGTGAACGCCCGCTGGCTGGGCGGCATGATGACCAACTTCAAGACCATGCGCACCCGGGTGGACCGTCTGAATCAGCTCAAGAAGATGCAGGAGGACGGCACCTTCGATATGCTCCCCAAGAAGGAAGTTATGAAGCTGCTGGGCGAGATCTCCAAGCTGGAGAAGTACCTGGGCGGCGTGGTGGAGATGAAGAAGCTCCCCGGCGCGCTGTTCGTGGTGGACCCCCGCAAGGAGCGCAACGCCATCAACGAGGCCCGCAAGCTGAACATCCCCATCGTGGCCATCGTGGACACCAACTGCGACCCCGATGAGATTGACTACGTGATTCCCGGCAACGACGACGCCATCCGCGCCATCAAGCTCATCTCCTCCGTCATGGCCAACGCCGTGCAGGAGGGCCGCCAGGGCGTGGACGCCGCCCCCGCCGCCGAGGCGGAGAAGCAGGCCGAGGCTGAGTAAGCCTCTCCCCTGTCCGGCTGTGCTGTTCTGATTCCAAAGCGCCCGCCCGCGCGGGCGGGCGCTTTTTCCTGTACGACGCAGAAACCGCCGGCGCCGACCGGCTGACAATGATTTTGGAGGTAATGTAATTATGGCAATTTCCGCAAAAGACGTGCAGAAGCTGCGCGAGATGACCGGCGTGGGCATGATGGACTGCAAGAAGGCCCTCACCGAAAACGACGGCGATTTTGACAAGGCCATTGAGTGGCTGCGTGAGAAGGGTCTGGCCGCCTCTCAGAAGAAGGCCGGGCGCATCGCCGCCGAGGGCATGGCCTACGCCGCCGTGATTGACGGCGCCGGCGTGGTGGTCGAGGTCAACGCCGAGACCGACTTTGTGGCCAAGAACGAGAAGTTTGTGGACTTCGTCAAGGGCGTGGCCGCCACCGTGGCCGCCTGTGCCCCCGCCGACCTGGACGCGCTGATGGAGTGCAAGTATAACGGCACCGAGCTCACCGTCGCCCAGCAGCAGCAGGAGATGGTGCTGGTCATCGGCGAGAACATCAAGGTCCGCCGCTTCCACCGCTTTGCCGACGGCGTGTCCGTCCCCTATATCCATGCCGGCGGCAAGATTGGCGTGCTGGTCAACCTGGACGTCACCGGCGGCATCGACGCCGCCGAGATTGGCAAGGATATAGCCATGCAGATTGCCGCGCTCAATCCCCGTTTCCTGGACAAGAGCCAGGTCACTCAGGACGTGCTGGACGAGGAGAAAAAGATTCTCCTGGCCCAGATGGACAACGACCCCAAGATGGCCTCCAAGCCCACCCAGGTCAAGGAGAAAATCGTGGCCGGCAAGCTCAACAAGTTCTACGCCGAGAACTGCCTGCTCCAGCAGGCTTTCGTCAAGGACGGCGATGTCACCGTGGAGCAGTATATGAACGACGCCGCCAAGAAGCTGGGCGGCACCGTCACCCTGAAGGACGCCGTGCGCTTCGAGAAGGGCGAGGGCATCGAGAAGAAGCAGGAGAACTTCGCCGAGGAGATCGCCAAGCTGGCGAAGTAAGCGTTCCAAGCACCACACAGTCTCAGCAGCGAGGGCCCGCGGATAAATCCCGCGGGCCCTCTTTTTGCCGCCCGCCCTGCCGCCCGCACGGTGATTTCAGGGCTTGTCTTTTCCCCTCAAATCGGTTACAATATCCCCAAACATTAAAGCATACAGGGAGGCATCATTTCGTGAAAAAAGCATCGAACGCCGGCCGGGAGACCCCGCCCCAGGGAAAGCGCCTCACCGCCGTCCGCCTGCTCATCGCGGGCGCGGGCGCGTTGTCCCTGGCCCTGGGCATCGCCCAGGGAGGCTATCAGGACACCCTGGCCAAGGCGGTGCGCATCTGTCTGGAGTGTGTGGGCATTGGATAAGAAACACAACAGGCCGGAATTCCGGCGCAAGTGCATTCAGTTGGTCAGCGCCCTGCTGTACAATGCCAACCTGCCCGGCTTCGCCTCCGGCTCCATCTACAAGGGCGCGTCCAAAGGGGTGTGCGTTCCCGGCCTCAACTGCTACTCCTGTCCCGGCGCGGTGGGGTCCTGCCCCCTGGGCGCTTTGCAGAACGCTTTGAGCAGCCTGCCCCGCAAGCTTCCGCTGTACATCGCCGGGTTTTTCCTGCTCACGGGAATCGTCCTGGGCCGGGTGGTGTGCGGATTTTTGTGCCCCTTTGGGCTGATTCAGGAACTGCTGCATAAGATTCCCACCCCAAAAATTAAAAAAAGCGCCTGGACCCGCCGGCTCTCCTGGCTGAAATACGTCATATTGGTTGTGTTTGTGACGGCGCTGCCCATCTGGTACGCCTTCGCCAAGGGCCTGCCGGTGCCCGCCTTCTGCAAGTATATCTGCCCCGCCGGAACGCTGGAGGGCGGCTTCCCGCTGCTGGCTCTGCGGGAGGAGTACCGGGCCGCGGCCGGGGCGCTG
Organism: uncultured Oscillospiraceae bacterium; assembly: GCA_948766235.1. GTDB lineage: Bacteria > Bacillota > Clostridia > Oscillospirales > Oscillospiraceae > Enterenecus. The sequence continues at coordinate 23,735 of CAQCFX010000001.1, forward strand.
TTCAGCTGGAAGACCCTGCTGTGCGTAGTCATTCTGGCGCTGTGCGTCTTTCTCTACCGGGCCTTCTGCCGCTTTTTGTGCCCTTTGGGGGCCATCTACTCCCTGTTCAGCCGGTTGGCCCTGCTGGCCGTCCGGGTAGACAAGGACCTGTGCGACCACTGCGGCGCGTGCGTGCGCGTGTGCCAAATGGACGTCAAGCGGGTGGGCGACCACGAGTGCATCCACTGCGGGCAGTGCGCCCAAATCTGCCATAAGCAGGCAATTTATTTTGGAAAGGAACGAAAACCATGCATACAAGCAAAACAGGAAAACTCCTCGCGCTGACGGCGCTGTGCGCCCTCCTGTTCCTGGCCCTGGCGTCCTGCGGCAGCCCGTCGGCCAGCCCATCGCAGACCGGCGAGCCCGGGGAGGGCTTTGCCCCCGGCGTCATCGCCGTGGGCGCCGCCGCGCCGGACTTTACCGCCCCGCTGCTGGACGGGACCTCCTTCCAGCTGTCTGAGCAGAAGGACAAGGCGGTGCTGCTCAACTTCTGGGCCACCTGGTGCGGCCCCTGCGTGGGCGAGCTGCCCGCCTTCACCCGCCTGATTGAAACCTACGGAGACAAGCTTGCCCTGCTGGCCGTCAACTGCGGAGAGGACGAGCAGACTGTCATCGACTTCCTGGAGCGCAACGGCTATACCTTCCCCGTGGCCCTGGACCTTGAGGGGGAGATTGCCTCCCTCTACCCCAGCGACGGCATCCCCTACACCCTCATCATCGCCCCGGACGGCGCCATCTCCAGCATTCAGCTGGGCGCCCTTGATGCGGACACCATGTTCGACCACTACAGCGCCGAGCTGGACAAGGTCCTCTCTTAACGCAAAACACCGCGCCGAAGCCCTGCGGGGCCCTTCGGCGCGGCGCTTTCTTTTTGGCTGCTCACAAGCGGGCTTTACCGCTCCCGCCACTGCTCTCTGCCCTCATTGGACCACACCACCATGTTGCGCCCCAAGCGCTTGGCGTCGTACAGCATGGTGTCCGCCAGCTTCAGGTAGGTGTTGTAGCTGTCTTCCGCGCGGGGGCACAGCGTCACGCCGCCCATGCTTACAGTGACCCATTGGCTCACCGATGATTGATGGGGGATGTGCAGGTCCTCCACCGCCTGACGGACGCTTTTCATAAACTCAAAGGCGGGCTGAGCGTCGCTGCCCACAAAGATGGCCACAAACTCCTCTCCGCCGTACCGGGCAAACAGATCGGTGGAGCGGTGAAAGAAGCCGGACGCCGCCTTGGCCACGGCGGCAATCACCTGGTCGCCGGCGGGGTGTCCAAAGGTGTCGTTATACACCTTGAATTTGTCGATGTCGAACATGCAGATGGAAAACGGCAACTCAAAGCGCACCGCCTCCCGCCAGCGGGCGATACACTCCTCCTCATACCGCCGCCGGTTGGCCACGCCGGTGAGCTCATCCACCATGGCCTGCTTCTTAAACTGCATTTGGTAGTGGTGCAGCTGAATATGCGTATTCACCCTGGCCTTGATAATCACCGGGCTGAAGGGCTTGGTCACGTAATCCACCGCCCCCAGCAGCAGTCCCCGCTCCTCATACTGAACGTCCGCCAGGCTGGTGAGCAGAATCACGGGGATATACCGGGTCAGCTCCGTGGCTTTCAGCTCCTGCAGCAGCATAAAGCCGTCCACCCCGGGCATCACCACGTCCAGCAGAATCAGGGAATAGCCCCCCTCCTTTGCCTCGCGAAGACCATCCTCCGCGTTCTGACAGGCGGTCAGCTCGTAGTCGCCCTTTAAAATGGAGCACAGAAATTCACTTTGCACCGGGCTGTCGTCAATCACCAGTATTTTATCCATGGGTCTCCTCCCTATTGATTTGCCCCGGCCTGCGCGTACCGCTGCTGATATCCTGGGCCACATAGACCGCGGTTTTCGGCGCTTCGTCTCCCGCTGTCCGGGCCAGCACGGCGGTGGCCCGAACCCAGCTCCAGGCACCCTGGCCGCTTCCCGGCTCATCTGTCAGCCTGCGGTATTCCACCGCCACGCACGGCTGCCACCACCGCAGCTTCTGGCGCAGATTTTGGACGTTCATGGTATTTAGGTATTCCTCCCGGTCCTCCGGGTGGATAAAGTGGTTGGCGTAAACCTGCAGCGCCGCGGAGCAGTTCACCTCATTCCCCAGCACATCCCCCACCCGGCGCAGCTCGGTGACGGCGCGGAAGGTGTCCTGCTCCAAATCCAAATAATAAGTAGAAAAAAACAGGCGGCTCAAGCTGTTGATGATGTAGGCCCGGTCCTCCAGACTGCGGATTAGCTCCCGTCTGCCGCTCCCCTCGCCCTCGCCCTCCAAGCTCTCACGCATGGCGTCGTGCACGTCCTTGACGCACAAGATTGCAAACTGCTCCCCGCCGGCCTGGCCCGGAATAACCTCTATCAGGTTCCAGCGGTAATCGTCCCCCATTTGCCGGCGGTACAGCAGGTTCGCCCCCTCCTCCCCCGCCTGGACACAGCTGCGCAGCTGCTCCAGCCGGGTAAAGGCGACAAACCGCTCGGTGTCCTCCTCGTGGACCGCCCCGCTCATGGCGAACCGCTCCAACTGAACGCTTAGAAGCTCCTCTTCCGGCCGCCAGCTCTCAGGGTCGGTCTTCAGCACCTCACAGCGGTCCCGCGCCAAATCCAAGCGCAGAATCTTCCGATATATGTCCCCAGTGCTTAAAATATCCTCATAGCCTCTGCTCTCCAAATCCAATCCCTCCAGTTCTTGTTATTCTACCATAAAAGCGTCCGGGAATCAATCTAAGGTTGGAATAACAGAAGAAATTTTTCCGCAAAACGGTAAAAACTGGGTGTTGCTCCGGCAAAAAATGTCATCTTTTTACCGGCCCGGCGGCGTGATATACTGTGGAGTGAGAGGAGGTCCCCCATGAAACTGCCGGAACATTATGAAAACGACATTTTATTCTTTTTTAACGGCAGGCCGGACGCCCTGGAGCTGTATAAAACGTTGTTTCAGCAGCTGGACGCGGCCTTTCCCCAGGCATCCGTAAAAGTCCAGAAAACCCAGATTAGCTTTTACGGCCCTCGGCTGTTTGCCATGGCCTCCCTGCCCCGGCGAAAGCGGGACCCCGGTTTGGTGGTCTCCTTCGGGCTGGGGCGGCGTCTCGGCTCTCCCCGGGTCAGCATGGCCGTGGAGCCATACCCCGGCCGCTGGACCCACCATGTCCCCGTAACGGACCGGGAGCGGCTGGACCGGGAGCTGCTGGGCTGGCTGGAGGAAGCGTGGAACTTCGCGCAGGCAAAATAGCCGCGAAAACGCCCGCCTTCCTTTTCGGGAAGGCGGGCGCCGCCGTGCCTCAAATGTTTTTCCCCATGCTCATTCGCTCAGGCGCACCGGCTTGGGCGGGGCGTTTTTCTTCCGGGCGTTGGTCTTGCCCTCCGTTTTGATTTCTCCCGCGGCGATGAGCGCCCGCTTGGTCAGCGCCGGACCCACCAGCTCGTACACCAGCACGGAGAACAGCACCACGCTGCGCACCATCGCGCCGTCGGCCAGCCGCTGGGCGGTGAGGGCCATGCCCAGCGCCACCCCCGCCTGGGGCAGCAGCGTAATGCCCAGATGCTTTGTGATGTTCTCGCTGCACCCGGTCATGGCGCAGCTTCCATAAGCCCCCAGGTACTTTCCCAGGGAGCGGAAAATGATATACACCGCGCCGATGAGCAGCACCACGGGGTTGGACAGCACGTTCAGGTTCAGCTCCGCCCCGCTCAGCACAAAGAACAGCACAAACAGCGGCGCCGTCCAGCCGTCCACACGGCCCATCAGCTCCTCGGAAAAGTCGCAGATATTGCAGAAGACGGTGCCCGTCATCATGCACACCAGCAGCAGGCTGAACCCGCAGCGGACGCCGCCCGCCTCAAACTCCACCATGGACAGTCCCACGGTGAGCAGCACAAAGCCGATGGAGATGGACAGGCGCTTGCTCCGGGAGTGGAAAAACTTCTCCACCCAGAACAGCACCCAGCCCGCAACGGCGCCCAGCCCCAGGGACAGCACAATCTCCACCACCGGCTCCACCAGAACGGTGAGCACGCTGATGGTCCCGCTCTCCAGCGCGGCGGCCACGCCGAAGGAGGCGGAAAACAGCACCAGGCCCACCGCGTCGTCAATGGCCACCACCAGCAGCAGCAGCTTGGTCAGCGGGCCGTCCGCCTTGTACTGGCGCACCACCATCAGAGTGGCGGCCGGGGCGGTGGCGGCGGCGATGGCGCCCAAGGTAATGGCGGAGGAAATGGAAATCAGCGAGGGGTTGATGAAGTGCAGCAGGATAAGCGCGGCATCCACCAGGGCGGTGGTCGCCACCGCCTGCACCACGCCCACGGTGATGGCCTGCCGGCCCATGCTCCGAAGCTGCTCCAGGCGGAACTCATTGCCGATGGTAAAGGCGATAAAACCCAGCGCCACCTGGGATATGATATCCAGGTTGGCCACCGCCTCGGCGGTGGAAAAACCCAGGGGAGCCAGCTGCAGCGCGCCCAGGCAGTAGGGGCCCAGCAGCAGGCCGGCCACTAAGTAGGCCGTAACGGCGGGCAGGTTTAGCTTTTTGGCCAGACGGGACATGAGCAGTCCCCCCACCAGGGAGAAGGACAGCTGAATCAGGATTTGCATACATAGCACCTCGGTTTTCTTTGCGCATTTTTTCACGAAGCGTAATATACCATTCCACTTCCCAAACCGCAAGACAAAATATCACCAAAAAACCGCCCCTCCCGGCCCGAAACCTTGGCGCGAACACAGGCGAAAAATTGTGCCCGCGCCGCGGCCGTTTTTCTCCATTTTGACGGCAGACCCGCCCCTTCGGTTGACTTCTCCCCGCCTTTACGGTAAGATATTGTCAAAGCTCACCAACCCAAAAGGAGGAAGCGTCATGTTCAGTCCAACCGCAATCGAATGTATCGCCCGCCTCGCCCTGTCCGCCTTGTTTGGCGGCATCGTCGGCCTGGAGCGGGAGCTCCGGCTGAAGGGGGCGGGGCTGCGCACCCATCTCATCGTCTCCTTCGCCTCATGCATGATGATGCTGGTGTCCAAATACGGCTTTTTGGATATGCTGGGCTATGACTCGGTGGGACTGGACCCCAGCCGCATCGCCGCCGGCATTGTCACCGCCATCGGCTTTCTGGGCGCGGGCACCATTTTTTCCCGGGGCCAGGGGGTCACCGGGCTGACCACTGCCGCCGGGCTGTGGGCCACCGTAGGGGTGGGCATGGCCGTGGGGGCGGGGATGTATCTCATCAGCGTGTTCGCCGTGGCGTTTATCGTGGGCGTCCAGGCCGCCCTTCACCGGGACCACGCCATGCTGGGCCATGTGGCCGCCGTCATTCTCATCCAGATTGACGACCAGCCCGGCGCTCTGGAGCGGCTTCAAACGGAGCTGACCCAGTTGGGCCTGGCGCCCCGGGCCGTCCGGTACGAGCGGGAGGGCGGCCTGCTCTCCGCAGAGCTTCAGCTGGAACGCCTCCCCTGCCCTGTCCAGAAGCTGGGGGACCTGCTGGCCCCCCTGATGGAGCGGCCCTGGGTCAAATCCATCCGCTGGTAATAAGGAGAACAAGCCATGGAAGAAGCCTTTGGCGCCGCTCTGTACCAGGACCTGGATTTTCACCAGGTCTGCCAAAATCTATACGACGGCATCCACATCACCGACGGGGAGGGGCGCATCCTCTTTATCAACGACGCCTACACCCGCACCACCGGCATCCGGCCCGAGCAGGTGCTGGGCCGCCGGGTGTCGGAGATTGAGGGACTGCTGTACCAGGGCTCTGTCACCGAGCAGGTGCTGAAAACCAAGCAGCGGGTCAATTCGGTGGCCACCATTCTGGAGCTGAACAAGGAAGTGCTAGTCACCGGCACCCCTGTTTTTGACCAGGCGGGGGAAATCAAGCTGGTGGTGACCAACACCCGGGACTTTCCCGAACTCAAGCGGCTGGAGCAGCAGCTCAGCGCCCTCACTGAGGAGCGCAATAAATACGGCCGGGAGCTGGCCTTTCTCCGCCGCCAGCAGGCCGGCGGCAAGCAGCTAATCTATCGCAGCGAGGCCATGGAATCGGTGATGGAGCTGGTGCGCACCGTGGCCCAAACCGATGTAACGGTGCTCATCACCGGGGAGTCGGGCACGGGCAAGGAGCTGATTGCCAACGAGCTGTACCAAAACAGCCCTCGGCGGGACAAACCCTTTATCAAGGTCAACTGCGCCGCCATCCCCGCCGAGCTTTTGGAGTCGGAGCTGTTCGGCTATGAGGAGGGGGCGTTCACCGGCGCGCGGCGCTCCGGCAAGGCGGGTATGTTTGAGCTGGCCGACACCGGCGTCATCCTGCTGGACGAGATTGGCGATATGCCCCTTCCCCTCCAGACCAAGCTGCTGCGGGTGCTTCAGCAGCGGGAGCTGATTCGGGTGGGCGGCAGCCGGCCGGTAAAGCTGGACCTTCGAGTGGTGGCCGCCACCAACAAGGATTTGCGGGAGGAGTCCCGCCAGGGCCGCTTCCGGGAGGACCTCTACTACCGGCTCAACGTAGTGCCCATCGAGCTCAAACCTCTGCGGGAGCGCAAGGCGGACATACCCGTGCTGGCCGAGCAGTTCTGCCGGGGCTTCTGCAAAAAATACGGCCGGAACATGGGCATCACCCCCGACGGCCTCCAGCTGCTCACCCAGTACCCCTGGCCGGGGAACATCCGGGAGCTGGAAAACCTGGTGGAGCGCATCGTGGTCACCAACGCCTCCGGCGCCGCCATCACCCGGGGACACATCCAGGCCGCCCTCAGCGCCAACGGACAGTTTCACGCCGACGACGCCCCCCAGGGCACGCTGAAGCAGCAGGTGGCCGCCTACGAGCGGGAAATCGTCCTCCACACCGTGAAGCGGGAGGGCTCCATCCGCCGGGCCGCCAAGGCGCTGGGCGTGGACCACTCTACCCTGGTGAAAAAATTCCGGCAGTATGGGCTGGAGGAGACTGTAAGCGGTGAATAAATTCACCATTCAGGTGAATTTATTCACCGCTTGCTAATCCCGCGCCGTCCCGCTCCAACTGCGCCAAATACCTCCCCGCTTTCTGTATTTTTTTCTAATCTGCTTGTAAATTGACCGGGCCGGCTCAAAATCAGAATGGTGAAAATTTTCACCATTCTGATTTTGAGCCGGTCCGTTTCTGTTTTTCCTCCGGCGCAAGCTTTTCCTTGTCCCACAACGGGTTCCGGCTTTTTTTCGGCCCTTCTGTCATTTTGGCACAAAGGTTGCGTCATAGTAAAGATTACCCAGGGCAGTCTGCCCAAACGTGAGAAAGGATGAGGTGCATTACCATGACCAAGACTATCATCACCGTGGCCACCACCGGCGCGTGGCCCAAGAAGGAGAACAACCCCAACGTCCCCATGACCCCCGCTGAGATTTCCGAGGACGTCTACGCCTGCTGGAAGGCGGGCGCCGCCATGGCCCACCTGCATATGCGGGACGACAACGGCAACGGCACCATGGACATCAACAAATTCCGGGAGACGGTGGAGCTGCTGCGCAAAAATCACCCCGACTGCGACATCATCATCAATATGACCACCTCCGGCGATTTGAACGCCACCGACGAGACCCGCCAGATTCACGTCAAGGAGCTGCACCCCGAGATGGCCTCCTATGACTGCGGCTCCATGAACTGGCTGCACAGCGGCCTGTTCATCAACTCCCCCAAGTTCCTGGAGCAGCTGGGCAAGAATATGCAGGAGTGGGACGTGAAGCCTGAAATCGAGGCGTTTGACCCCGGCATGATTGCCAACGCCGCCTACTATTTGAAAAAGGGTGTGCTCAAGGCCCCGCTGCACTTCCAGTTCTGCATGGGCTGCGCCAACGGCATCCCCGGCAGCGTGAAGAATCTGGTGTTTATGAAGGAGACCATGGACCAGCTGTGCCCCGGCTCCACCTGGAGCTGCTTCGGCGTGGGCCACTCCGCCATGGAGATTATGTACGCCGCCATCGCCATGGGCGGCCACATCCGCGTGGGCATGGAGGACAACGTGATGTACTCCAAGGGCGTGCTGGCCGACTGCAACGCCCAGTTCGTGGAGCGCGCCGTCCGGGTGAGCCGTGAGTTCGGCCGGGAGGTCGCCACCCCCGACGAGGCCCGGGAGATTCTGGGCTTGAAGAAATGAGCTGGGGCGTCTACTGGATGTTCTACCGCTGCCCCGCCTGCGGCAAGAAGTTCAAATCCGGGGCGGACACCATTACCGAGCCCGCCTTTGGCCGCTGCCCCGCCTGTCAGACCGAAGGGGAGCTGGTGGGGGAGAGCGGCGGGTCCTACCCTGCCGACGCCAACGACTACGAAGACACCGCTGATTGAAAGGAGCGTTTTCTCACATGGAAATCAAACATATTCTCATCTGCGGCGGCGGCATGATGGGCAAAAACATCGCCTTTGTGTTTGCCTCCAACCCCGAGTACCGCATCGCCGTGTACGACCTGTATCAGACCGATGTATACGGCGGCATCCGCACCAACACCCGCCAGCTGGTGGACCACGGCGTGATGACCGACGCCGACGTGGAGGACCGGCTGAGCCGCATCGCTTTCACCACCGACATGGACAGCGAGCTGGTGTCCCAGGCTGATTTGGTGATTGAGGCCGTGTTCGAGGACATGAACATTAAGCGCGAGACCTTCGCCAAGCTGGAGGAGCGCTGCCGCCCCGACACCATTTTCTGCACCAACTCCTCCGTGATGAGCCCCTCGGAAATCAGCCGCGACCTGAAGCACCGCTCCCGCTTTGTGGGCACTCACTTCTGGAACCCCGGCCACCTGATTCCCCTGGTGGAGGTGGTCAAGTCCGACGCCTCCAGCGACGAGGTGGCCCAGACTGTCATGGACGTGCTGGCCAGCGTGGGCAAGGAGCCGGTGCTGTGCAAAAAGGACGTGCCCGGCTTCATCGCCAACCGGATGCAGCACGCTTTGTGGCGCGAGGCCATCTCCATTGTGGAGCGGGGCATCGCCGACCCCGAGACGGTGGACAAGGCCGTGCGCTACGCCTTCGGCCTGCGCCTGCCCCAGCTGGGCCCCATCACCAATTCCGATATGGTGGGTACGCAGCTGACCTACAACATCCACGACTACATCCTCAAGGACCTGGAGGACTCCCACGAACCCTCCCCCCTGCTCAAGCAGATGCTGGACGAGGGCAAGCTGGGCTTCAAATCCGGCGAGGGCTTCATGAAGTGGACTCCCGAGCAGATCGCGAAGGAGAACGCCGACCTGAACGAGTACCTCATTCGGATGCTGTACGGCAAGTAAGTCAAATAAAGGGCGCGTTTTCGCGCCCTTCCGGGGGCGCTGCCCCCGGGTCCCGGTCCGAACCGGGACCGTTTGAAATAAACGCATAAAGAGAGGAAGCGAAAGTCAATGTCAAGCAAGTCCGCGTCTAAGTCCCAGGGCACCGTCCTGTGGCGCATCAGCAAGAAGTTCAACTTCGCCGCTGAGAAAATCATCCCCGAGTCCTTCGTGTTCTGCGTCATCCTGATGCTGGTGGTGTTCGTGTTCTCCCTGTTCTGCGGCAAAGGCCCCCTGGAGCTGCTGATCGCCTGGTGGGACGGCCTGAGCAGCCAGTTCACCCTGGCCTTCCAGATGGGCCTGATGGTCATCGTCTGCGCCACCTGCGCCCGCAGCCCCCAGGTCGCCAAGCTGCTCAGCGCCCTGGCCAAGCTGGTGAACAGCCGCACCGCCGCCCTGATTGTGCTGATGGTGTTCGGCTATGTCACCTCCATGCTCAACTGGGCGTTCTGCACCATCGTCACCCCCATCCTGGCCATGCACCTGGCCAAGCGCATCAAGGGCCTGCACTTCCCCATGATGGTGGCCGGCGGCTACTCCTGCATGATTCTGGGCCAGTGCCTGGGCCCCTCCGCCACGCTGTACTCCAACCTGGCCACCGAGGGCAGCTCCTACGCCCAGATTGTCGGCCAGACCATGAGCGTGGCCGACACCTGCTATAACCCCATGAATATCATCCTGTTCTCCATCCTGGCCGTGGTGTTCATCCTGCTGGTGCTGTTCACCCGTCCCGGGCCCGACGAGCTGGTGGAGCTGGGCGACATCGCCACCGAGGCCGATGTGGAGCCCGCCTCCTACGCCATCACCGAGAAGGCCACCACCGCCGCCGAGCACATGAACACCTTCAAGCCCTTCATGTGGATTACCGGCGCGTTCATCTTCATTTATATCGTGTACTCCGTCGTCACCAAGGGCTTCCTGGGCGCGCTGAACATGAACCTGGTCATCTTCATGTTCGTGGGCATCAACTGCTTCCTGTTCCCCCAGCCCCGCCAGTGGATGGAGGCCCACAAGAACAGCATGCACCTGGCTACCGACGTCATGCTCCAGTTCCCGTTCTACGGCGCCATCATGGGCATGATGTACGTGGAGAACGGCCTGGGCGCGGTGCTCATCAACGGCATGGTGTCCGTGGCCAATGCCCAGACTCTGCCCATCTTCTCCTTCCTGTCCGCCTGCGTGGTCAACCTGTTCGTTCCCTCTCAGGGCGGCCAGTTCACCGTCCAGGGTCCCCTCATCGTGGCCGCCGCCAACCAAATCGAGGGCGCCAACCTGGTCAACTGCCTGAACGCCTTTGTGTACGGCGACGAGTGCACCAACCTGCTCCAGCCGCTGTATGTCATCCCCGCGCTGTCGGTGGTGGGCATGAAGCTGAAGGATGTTTGGGGCTTTATGGCCTTCATCTGCGTGTTCTGGCTGGTCATCGTCTGCCTGGGCCTGTACTTCATCCCCATGTTTGTTTAACCCTCGGCAGGGACCGTATCTCAACCATCGTTTCACCTGCCACGGGGAGGGGGCCGGGACTGCCCGGCCCCTCCCCGTCTCTTTTTCACAGAAAGGACGCGAGCCATGAAAAACTTGGAGCAGGCCCAGGTCACCCACATCTTCTGCGAAAACTATATTGAGGTGGCCCTTTTGGAAAACGGCGTCCCCGGCCAGCGCCGGTGCGTGGCCGAGGACTTTGAGAAGGCCAAGCGGGGCGACCTGGTGGAGCTCAAGCCCGCCAAGCCCTGGAATGAGCCCATTGCCAAGCTGGCCTACCTCATCGCCCCGGCGCTGTTTCTGCTGGGGCTGATTGTGGGCGGGCGCCTGCCCTTGCCCGAGCGCCTGCTATCCTGCGCCCTGCTGGCGCTGCTGGGGCTGTGCGTCGGGTGGCTAATGAACCGCCGCGCCCGCCTGCGCCGCCGGCTGGAATACCGGGTGGTCCGGGTCACCAAGCGGGCCGACAGCTGACGGCGGCCCATTCTTAAAAAATTCTTATCACTTTCCCCCCTGGTTTCTTAACCTCCAAAATGTATACTGTCTGTACCAACACAGGTAGTACAGTCAGCCGCTGCCGGACCGCCCCAGGCGGCCAAGGCGCCACAACATTTTGGAGGTTATCTTATGCCCATTCTGGAAGTCAATCATGTCAAGAAAGTTTATTCCACCCGCTTCGGCGCGCAGAAGGTGGAGGCCCTGGCCGATGTGTCCTTTTCGGTGGAACAGGGTGAATACGTCGCCATCATGGGCGAGTCCGGCTCCGGCAAGACCACCCTGCTGAACATCCTGGCCGCGCTGGATAAGCCCACCGCCGGCTCCGTGCTGCTGGCCGGGCAGGAGCTCACCGCCGTCCGGGAGAGGGACCTGGCGGCCTTCCGCCGGGAAAACCTGGGCTTTGTCTTTCAGGACTTCAACCTGCTGGACACCTTCAACCTGCGGGACAATGTTCTCCTCCCCCTGGTGCTGGCGGGAAAGAAATATCAGGAGATGGTGCGCCGCCTGGCCCCTCTGGCCGAGACGCTGGGCATCCAGCAGCTGCTGGACAAATACCCCTACGAGGTGTCCGGCGGGCAGAAGCAGCGCTGCGCCGTGGCCCGCGCCCTTATCACCCAGCCGGAGATTGTCCTGGCCGACGAGCCCACCGGCGCGCTGGACTCCCGCTCGGCGGACAGCCTGATGGACCTGTTCACCAAAATCAACGCCGCCGGCCAGACGGTGCTCATGGTCACCCACTCCACCGCCGCGGCCAGCCGGGCGGGCCGGATCCTCTTTATCCGGGACGGCCGGGTGTACCACCAGCTCTACCGAGAAGGCCGCACCGACGGCCAGATGTACCGCCTCATCACGGAAACCCTCACCCGGCTCACCGACGGAGGTGAGAAGCGTGCGTAACGGACTCTATCCCAAACTGGCGGCCCAGGGAATGCGCCAGAACCGCCGGTTCTTTGTCCCCTACCTGCTGGCCCTGGCGGGGCTCACCGCCGCCTTTTACGTGATGTCCGCCCTGTGCGCCGACCCCGGCGTGCTGAATATGCGGGGCTTCGCCTATGTGCTGGTGATGATGCAGATTGGGATGTTCGTGGCCGGCATCCTGTCCGCCGTGCTGCTGCTGTACATCAACAGCTTTCTCATGAAGCAGCGAAAAAAGGAGCTGGGCCTTTACAACATCCTGGGCATGGGCAAGGGGAACATCGCTCTCATTCAGTGCTGGGAGAGCCTGTATACCGCAATCCTGGGCATCGGGGGCGGGCTGGCGCTGGGGGTAGTCCTCCATAAGCTGTCCACTGCGGCCCTCGTCCGCCTGCTCCAGTTCTCCATCCCCTTCTCCTCCTCCCTGTCCCTGCCCGCCATGGGGTCCACGGCGGCGCTGTTCGGCGCATTGCTGGCCCTGGCCCTGCTGCTGAACCTGCTCCGGGTGCGGGTATCCAATCCCATTGAGCTGCTCCACGGCGGCAGCGTAGGCGAAAAGGAGCCGAAAACCCGCTGGCTGCTGGCCGTCGTCGGCGCGATTGCCCTGGGGGCGGGCTACTTCATCGCCATCACCACCACCGACCCCGTGCTGGCTATGGCCTTCTACTTTCTGGCCGTTATCCTGGTCATCATCGGCACCTACTGCCTGTTCACCGCCGGGAGCATCGCCCTGCTGAAGCTGCTGCGCAATCACAAGGGCTTCTATTACCAAACCGGCCATTTCATCGGCGTGTCCGGTATGCTCTACCGCATGAAGCGCAACGCCGTGGGGCTGGCCAACATCTGCATTTTGTCCACCATGGTGATGGTGATGGTCTCGGGCACCCTGGCCCTCTACCTGGGGCAGGGGGAGATTATCGCCGCCCAGTACCCCGCCAATTTGACCATAACCGTCCAGTATGACCCAGCTCAGAATCAGGCCCTGGACCTGGACGGCGCGCAGGCCCTGGTAAGGCGCTTTGCCGCGGAGCACAACGTCCCCGTCACCAGGCTGGGCGCGGCGGAATATCTCAGCTTCAACGTTTTCGTAAATCAGGACACACACCGCCTGGAGGTGGGACGGGAGGGGCCCAACAACGACCGCCGGACCGTGTATCTGCTCACCGCTCAGGGTTACGCCGCCCTCACCGGGAACACCGCCCCGGCCCTCAACCCGGGGCAGGCCGTGGTGTGCGGCTCTCTGCCCCAGGGCTTCGGTCCAGAGCTGGTTTTCCAGGGCATCCACATTACCGACGGCACGGAAACCGGCCAGCCCAAAGCCCTCACCGTGGCGGACGCCCTGCCCTCCATTCAATACTTTGACACCACCTTTGACATGACGGAACCCCTGTGCCTGGTGGTGCCGGACAAGGCCGCGCTGGAGCAGTTCTGGGCGCTCCAAGAGGCCGCCCTGGAAAACTACGCCGCCCGTCTCTCCGCCGTTCTGCTGACCGACCTGGACTGCACCAACGACCAGGAGCTGGATCTCATAGACGCCTGGAACGACGCCTGTCTCAGCGAGGGCTTCTACAGCGGCACCGGCTCCTGGTCTTACTGGCGGACAGACAGCCGGGCCGAGATGGCGGTGGACGGCTACTCCATGGCCGGGGGCTTCCTGTTCCTGGGCATCGTCTTGGGGGTCATCTTTCTCATGGCCACGGTGCTCATCATCTACTACAAGCAGGTGTCCGAGGGCTACGAGGACCAGGGCCGGTTTGAAATCATGCGCAAGGTAGGCCTGACCCAGCGGGAGGTGCGCTCCTCCATCCGCAGCCAGGTGCTCATTGTATTCTTCCTGCCCATCGCCGTGGCCGCCGTCCACATCCTGTTCGACTTCAACCTGGTCGCCCGGATGCTCACTCTGTTCGGGGTGCGCAATACGGCCACAGTGGCGCTATGCACCGGGGGGACGCTGCTGGCGTTTCTGGCGGTATACGCCGCGGTGTATCTGCTCACCGCCCGGACCTATTACAAAATCGTCAAGTGACCCATCCGCCTGCCTTTGGGGCCCGCCCCGAAGACAGGCGGATTTTGTCTTGACTTTATGCCAGGAAAGACTATACTGTTGCTTTGGACACTTTTCAGCATTGGGGGAACCATATTATGCCGCTGTTCAAATCTTCCCAGGGCGAATCCTCAGCCCCGCTCACCCACGGCCCCATCATTCGGTGCATTGTCTCCTTTGCCGTCCCGCTGTTTCTGGGCCAGCTGCTCCAGCAGCTTTACAATCTGGCGGACGCCTGGGTGCTGGGCAACTTCGCCGAAAACGGGGCCTTTGCCGCCGTCAGCTCCGGGGGGAGCCTCACCTTCCTGGTCATCGGCTTTTTCAACGGCATCGCCATTGGCGGCGGCGTCGTCATCTCCCGCTACTACGGCGCGGGGGACAAGGAAAACGTCTCCAAGGCCATCCACACCAGCTTTTCCTTCGGCATCGTCGCCTCGGTGCTGTCCACCGTGGTGGGGCTGCTGCTGGTGCCCCAGCTGCTGCTGTTGATGAACACGCCGGAATCGGTGCTGCCCTACTCTCTCACCTATTTCCGCATCTATTTCGGCGGGGTGTTCACCGTCATCCTCTACAACATCTGCATGGCCATCATGCAGTCCCTGGGGGACAGCCTTCACCCGCTGTACTATCTCATCCTCTCCTCCATCTTGAATATGGGGCTGGACCTGCTGTTTGTCGCCGTCTTTCACTGGGGGGTGGCGGGGGCCGCGGCGGCCACGGTCCTCACCCAGGGGGTGAGCTTCCTGCTGTGCCTGTGGCGGATGTGCCGGGTGAAGGACGATACCCGCCTGGACCTGCGCCGGCTTTGCTTCTCTCCCGGCATCCTCTCCCAAATTCTCTCTCAGGGCCTGCCCACCGGCATTCAAAACGCGGTGATCAGCGTGGGCAATTTGGTCATCCAGAGCAATATCAACTCCTTCGGCGAATATGCCATGTCCGGCCTCGGCGCTTACGCCAAGCTGGAGGGACTGGTGTTCCTGCCCATCATGAGCATGTCCATGGCCCTGCCCACCTTCATCAGCCAGAACCTGGGCGGCAAGCAGTACGACCGGGCCAAAAAGGGCGCGGTGTTCGGCATCCTGTCCGGCGTGGCGCTGGCCGAGCTGGTGGGGCTGCTGCTTCTGCTGCTCATCCGCCCGGCCCTGGGCCTGTTTGTGGACCAGCCCCAGGCCATCTCCTTCGGCGTCATCCACGCCCGCACCGTGGCCCCCTTCTTCTGTATGCTGGCCTTCACCTACTGCGCCGGCGGCGTGCTACGGGGCTGCGGCAGGTCCTTTGTCCCCATGGTCACCATGCTGTCCTTTTGGTGCTGCGTCCGGGTTATCTATGTCACCCTGGCGGTGCGGGCCTTTCCCGTGTTCCAGGCCATCTCCTGGGCCTACCCTCTCACCTGGACGCTGAGCTCCATCGTCCTGCTGGTCTTCCTGCTGCGCTCGGACTGGACCCGCTCCTTCGAACGCGAAGCCCCCGCCCGTCTCCACTGACCAAACCTTCCCTCCATCCCGGACGGTCTCGCGGCCGTCCGGGATTTTGAACCTCCATGGGCTTTTTCTCATAGAATGGGCAAAAGGAGGGCAACGCCATGGCAAATACATATCTGCTCAGCGATGAGTCCAAGCACTACCTAAACTGCTACTATCAAATCCTGGACGAGATGATTCAGGCCGTCACCACCGCCCGGCTCACCCAGAGCATCTCCCACAATTTCATCGTTCAGATGATTCCCCACCACCGGGCGGGGGAGCGAATGTGCCGGAACATCCTGGAGGTGTCCAACGACCGGCCGGTCCGCCGTCTAGCCCAGCAGATTGCCGCCCAGCGGGCCGCCGACATCCAGCGCATGGAGGAGCAGCTGCCCGCCTGTGCCCAGCTGCTCAACCCCCACTCGGACCTTCGGCTGTATCAGCGCCGGGTGGAGCTCATTTCCCGGGAGATGTTCACCCGCATGGGGGCCTCCCCGGAGAGCAATTACTTAAACGCCGTCTTCCTCCGCCAGATGGTCCCCCACCACCTGGGCGCGGTGCGCCTGGCGCAGAACGCCCTGCGGCATGAGGTGAGCACCGCCCTGCCCCCCATTCTGCGCTCCATCGCGGACACCCAGCGCCGGGAGCTGCGGCAGATTTGCGCTTTACTGCGGCGCATGGGCTGTCAAACGAGATAAGCTTGCACTTTTCCCCCATATTTGGTATACTTGGGTCCGCGGCCTCTTGAGCCCGCGATATCACAGCAAGAGAAAGGACGTGGCGCCCATGTGGGCCGAGCACAGCGTATTTTATCAAATTTATCCTCTGGGGTTCTGCGGCGCCCCCAGGGAGAATGACGGCATACAGCTCAACCGCATTGAAAAAATCGGCGGCTGGGCGGAGCATATTCAAAAGCTGGGGGCGGACGCGGTATACCTGTGCCCCATTTTCGACAGCGACCGCCACGGCTACGACACCCGGGACTACCGCCGGCTGGACCCCCGCCTGGGGTCCAACGAGGACTTCGCCCAGGTGTGCAAAACCCTCCACGGCCACGGCATCCGGGTGGTGCTGGACGGGGTGTTCAACCATGTGGGCCGGGGCTTCTGGGCCTTCCGGGACGTGCAGGAGAAAAAGTGGGACTCCCCCTATAAAGACTGGTTTCACATCAGCTTTGACGGCAACTCCAACTACAACGACGGCTTTTGGTATGAAGGATGGGAGGGCCACTTTGAGCTGGTGAAGCTCAATCTGCGCAACCCCGCGGTGGTGGACTACCTGCTGGAGACCATCCGGCTGTGGGTGGAGTGGTTTGACATCGACGGGCTGCGCCTGGACGTGGCCTACTGCCTGGACAAGGATTTTCTCCGCCGCCTGCGCCAATTCTGCGACGGGCTCAAGCCGGAGTTCTTCCTGGTGGGCGAAACCCTCCACGGGGACTACAACCAGTGGGTGGGGGACGGCCTGCTCCACTCCTGCACCAACTACGAGTGCTACAAGGGGCTGTACTCCAGCTTCAACTCCATGAACCTGTTTGAGATTGTCCACAGCCTCAAGCGGCAGTTCGGCCCCGAGCAGTGGACGCTGTATAAGGGCAAGCATCTTTTGTGCTTTGCCGACAACCACGACGTGAGCCGTGTGGCCTCCATCCTGCAAAACCCCGCCCACCTGCCCCTGCTGTACGGCGTGCTGTTTGGGATGCCGGGCATTCCCTGTCTCTACTACGGCAGCGAGTGGGGGGCCCAGGCGGACAAGGCCCACGGAGACGATGGGCTGCGCCCCTGCTTCAACGCGCCGGAGTGGAACGACCTCACCGGCAAAATCGCCGCCATGGCAAAGGCCCATAAAAACAGCGAGGCCCTGTGCTGGGGCGATTTTCAGGACGTAGTGCTCACCAACAAGCAGGCTATTTTCCAGCGCCGGACGGACAACGAGCGAGTGCTGGTGGCGGTGAACGCCGACAGCCAGCCCTATTGGGCCCATTTCGACGCCGGCTGCGGCCGGGCGGTGGACCTGCTCACCGGCCAGCCCCACGATTTCGGCGGCGGCAGCGAGTTGCCCCCCTACAGCGTGTTCTACTGGAAGTGCGAGCGGTAATCTGTTTTGTACAGGAAAAGGGCCCGGAAGCTATGCTTCCGGGCCCTTTCCTTATTCCTCTGGATGACAGATGCCTTTGGAGGGGCAGTCTCCGCAGCCACAGCCGCAGCCGGCTTTTTTCTTTCGGCACATATTCACCAATATCCCCGCCACGACAGCGGCCACCACAATCAGAACCAGGACATTACCCCAGTTTTCGCTCAGAAATTGTGCCATGGCTTACACCTTTCCCACCTCAGTGCTGCGCACCGCGGCGGTGTCGGACAGCTTGGCCGCGGGCCGGAACAGCAGGAACAGCAGCCCGGCCAGCAAAGCGGCGGCCACGATGGTGAACACATTGAAGGACACCGTGCCGGCAATCAGCCCGCCCAGCTGGTAGACAATCAGGGCCACCACATAGGCGAAGCCGCACATATAGCCAATGGCGGCCCAGGTCCACTTGGCGTTGTTCATCTCCCGCTTGATGGCGCCCATGGCGGCAAAGCAGGGGGCGCACAGCAGGTTGAAAATCATGAAGGAGTAGGCGGCAATGGCGGTATAGGCCGCCTGGATGTTGATGGTCAAGTTGCCCGGATACAGCACGCCGAAGGTGCCCACCACTTCCTCCTTGGCGATCAGGCCGGTGACGGTGGCCACAGCGGCCTGCCAGGTGCCGAAGCCCAAGGGGGCGAAAATCCAGGCCAGCAGATTGCCGATGGTCGCCAGAATGGAGGCGTCGCTGTCCTCTACCATGCCGAAGACGCCGTCGGTAAAGCCAAATCCCTGGAGGAACCACAGCACAATGGTGGACAGCAGGATAATGGTGCCGGCCCGCTTGATAAACGACCAGCCGCGCTCCCAGGTGGCCCGGAGCACGTTGGTGGCGGAGGGCGCGTGATAGGCGGGCAGCTCCATGACGAAGGGAGCGGGCTCGCCGGCAAAAGCCTTGAACTTCTTCAGCATAATGCCGGAGATTACCACAGCGGCCACGCCGATAAAGTAGGCGGACACCGCCACCCACACGGACTTGCCGAACAGCGCCCCGGCAAACATGGCGATGATGGGCATTTTCGCCCCGCAGGGGATGAAGCAGGTAGTCATGATGGTCATTTTGCGGTCCCGGTCCTGCTCAATGGTGCGGGAGGCCATAACGCCGGGCACGCCGCAGCCGGTGGCCACCAGCATGGGGATGAAGGACTTGCCGCTCAGGCCGAACCGGCGGAAGATACGGTCCATGATAAACGCCACGCGGGCCATATAGCCCACATCCTCCAGGATGGCCAGCAGCAGGAACAGCACCAGCATCTGGGGCACGAAGCCCAGCACCGCGCCCACGCCGCCCACGATGCCGTCCAGCACCAGGGATTTGACCACCTCATTGCAGTGGATGGCGTCCAGGCCGCCCTCAATGATCACGGGCAGGCCGGGCACCCACACGCCGTACTCGGTGGGATCGGGCTCCTCCACGCTCTGAGCCTCGGCATAGGTTTCCTCGCTGACCTCAAGGGTGATGGTCTCACCCTCCTCGTCGTCGTATAGATACGCCTCGGTCTCGCCGGCCTCATAGGCCTCGATGATGGCCTGGGCCTCCTCGAACGCGCCGGAGTCCTCATCCCAGGCGTCGGTATCGGCGGTAAAGGGGACGAACCAGCCGTCGCCGAACAGGCCGTCGTTGGCCCAGTCGGTGAGGTGAGTGCCCACGGACACCGCCCAGGGGCCCATAGCGATGGCGTAAATCAGGAACATGACCGCCACGAAGATGGGCAGGGCCGCCACGCGGTTGGTAACCACCTGGTCAATCTTGTCCGAGGTGGTCAGCGCGTTCTTGGCCGCCTTCTTCACCACCGCTTTGTGGACCACGCCGCTGATGTAGGCGTAGCGCTGGTTGGTGATGATGGACTCCGCGTCGTCGTCCAGCTCATTCTCGCAGTCCACGATGTGCTCCTCCAGGTGGGCTTTCAGCTCCGCGGAGAAGTTCAGCTCCTCCATCACCTTCTCGTCCCGCTCGAACACCTTGATGGCGTACCAGCGCAGGTAGCGCTCGTCCACCCTGCCCTGGATGGACTCCTCAATGTGGGCCAGGGCGTGCTCCACGCTGCCGGTGAATACGTGGGGCAGCTCCCCCGCCCGGTGGGCCTGGGCCAGCGCCATGGCCTTTTCCGCGGCCTCCACCCCGCCCTCGTTTTTCAGCGCGGACATCTCCACTACCTCGCAGCCCAGGGCTTTGCCCAGCTTGCCAAGGTCGATCTTATCCCCGTTTTTGCGCACCAGGTCAATCATATTCACCGCCACCACCACGGGCAGGCCCAGCTCAATGAGCTGTGTGGTGAGGTAGAGGTTACGCTCAATGTTGGTGCCGTCCACAATGTTCAGGATGGCGTCGGGCTGCTCCTTCACCAGGTAATTTCGGGCCACCACTTCCTCCAGGGTGTAGGGGGACAGGGAGTAGATGCCGGGCAGGTCCTGAACGATAACGTCCTTATGGCCCTTCAGCCGCCCCTCCTTTTTCTCCACCGTGACACCGGGCCAGTTGCCCACGTATTGGTTGGAGCCGGTCAGGGCGTTGAACAGCGTCGTTTTGCCGCAGTTCGGATTGCCCGCCAGCGCAATTTTTACGTCCATTTTCATCAGCCGCCTTTCTCGGTTAGTTTAGCCTAACCACTGGGTAAAAAAATTGTCTCCTGGCGCTCGCCCTCGCTTCGGTCCAAGCGCCCTCGCAGGCCGGTGCTTCACGCTTCTGCGTTGTCACGTTCCTCACCGCCCTGGACGCTCGGTTGCTTTCCCTCCGACTCGGGCTGGTCTTCGGGGCGCTGCGCGCCCCTGCGCTCGCCCTCGCTTCGGTCCAAGCACCCTCGCAGGCCGGTGCTTTACGCTTCTGCGTTGTCATGCTCGCGTTGGGCGCGCTGTTCGCCTACGCTCACACTTCTACCTCGATCATCTCCGCGTCCGCCTTGCGCACGGACAGCTCATAGCCGCGCACCGTAAGCTCCATGGGGTCGCCCAGAGGCGCCACCTTGCGCACATAAATTTCCACGCCCTTGGTAATGCCCATGTCCATGATGCGGCGCTTCACCGCGCCCTCCCCGTGCAGGCGCGCCACCGTGGCGGTCTCGCCCACGTTCACGTCTTTCAATGTCTTCATGTTCCCTCTCCTTCCTGTAGCAGTTAAATCAATATCCGGGTGGCCATGCTGCGGTCCAGCGCGACGCGGCTGTCCTTCACCTGCACAATCAGGTTCCCGCCCATTTCGCTGACCACGCTTACCACGGCCCCCACCACAAAGCCCAGCTCCGCCAAGTGCTGCCGGGTCTCATCCCTGCCGGTGATTTTGAGGATGGCGGCCTCCTCGCCGGTCTGCGCCATTGCCAGCGGCATCATAATGTTCCCTCCTTGGTTGTCACGCTGCGAAGCGGTCAAGGCGCTCGGTCGCTTTCGCTGCGATTCGGATAAAATACAGATTTGCTGCGCAAATCTTGGTTTTTTATCCTCACTCCGCTCCAAGCTCCCTCGCTGACCGCTTCTCCGCGCTTCTTGCTGTCACGCTCGCGTTGGGCGCACTGTTCGCCCCGGCTTCCCGCCGTCTCGGACGAAATCCGGCCCGCTTCGCGGCCCTGGATTTTCGTCCTCGCTCCGGTCCATCCGGGGCGGCGCGCCTACGCTCGCGCTTTTTGGTTAGGGTAAGCTAACATCTTTTAGCGTGGATAGTTTACCATAGCTAACTTTTAATGTCAAGAGGAAATTCCCATTTTTTTGCCGCGGAAAAGACAAGACAAAAAAGTGCCGCCGGGAACCCCGGCGGCACTTCCGCTTACGCAAACACTTTGTTGATGGTGTCTTCCCGGAACCTGTACCAGAAAGCGTCCTTTTTCGCCATGGCCTGCTCCATGGCGGCGCGGTACTCCTCCTCGGTGGCGGGTTGGCCGTCCGCCAAGCACTCACCCGTGGCTCTGCGGCTGGTTTTCACCACAAAGCCCATCGACTCGGTGCTCATGGAAACCGCCTCGCCGTCCATCCCAGGAGAATCGTGGAGCACCAGCGTGCCGTCAACCTTCACATCGTAGGCCCGGTTATGGGCCTCTCCCATCTCCGAGTAGACCATCGGCGTCCCGTACACCACGCCGTCCTTCTGGAACAGGAACATCAGCTCCTCGGACTTGTCGTTGGCATAGATGGTTTTCAGCACCACCGCCCGCTCGCCGTTTTCCAACTCCACCGGGGCGAATTCCTCAACCGAGGAAAACCCGGAGAGATATTTTTTGCTCTGCGTCACCCGTCCTCCGGCATCCACCAGGGTGAACTGCTCCTCGCTCAGCAGCACCTGGCGGAAGCCCTCCTTCCACAGATACTCCTCCACCCCGTACTCCGGCTCCGGCTCATAGCGGAACTCCACCGCCCGTAAGCCCTGCCCGTCCAGGCGCAGCGCAATGTGGACATAGCCCACATAGGCCAGCGCCCGCCCGCTGGCGTCGCAGCCCAGGGTGCACACCAGCCTGCCGTTCTCCAGGCCGTAGTACACGATGTCCCCCAGGCCCAGGGCGTCCGCCGTCTCGGGCAGCCCCGCCACCCCTTTGGGGACGCTCACCCGCTCCATCCCCGGCGCGGACAGGTAGAAATTCTCCTGGTCCCCGGTGGCGGACACCTGGGCGATGAGGTCTTGGGTGAGGGCGGACGTGTCGTACTGCCCCAGCGTCTCCCCGTCAAAGACGTACAGCCCCTCCTCGCAATAGCCGGTGCCGTGGCCCATATTCAGGATTACCACAATCTCGTCCTTCCCGTCCCCGTCCAGGTCGGCCAGCCGGGGGGCGGCGTTGGGCTGGAACCACTGGTCCCACGGGGCCTTGAACCGTTTGTGCTGCCCGTGGTAGCTGAGCTGGAGCGCGCCGTCGTCCCCGTCCAGGGCGCGCACGGTGGGCTCGCTGTACGGCTCCATGGCGGCCAGGTAGGCGCAGAGGTTTCCGTACAGGGTCTTGTTCTCGTCCCGGACGAACACCGGCTCCCAGCCGTCCAGCCACCACAGCTGGTCCGTCAGGCCATGGCCCGCCTCAATGGCGTCGCTGAGATAGCTGTCGGTCATCATGAGCACGGTGCTGAAATTCAGCAGATAGTTGACCTTGGCCATAAAGGCGTCGATGGCCTCCGGGTCGAACTCCCCGGCGGTATAGTCGGGCCGGTCCACGTTCATATTGAACTCCACGCTGTCCTGCTCCACCGCTGTCTCCACCCCGTCTTCCAGGGTGAACAGCTTGTAGGAGTAGGTGCCGTACCCCTGGTACATCACCGGGTTATACCGCAGCAGGTAGTCCTGCCCGTCCAGGGTGCAGGAGTAGATGGCATTATACCCCGCGTGAGCGAAATAGCCCTCGTCCCACCAAATCAGCTCGCCGCCCTCAAACACGCCGATGCGCTGGCCCTCCGACTGACGGGCGGGGCCGATGTAGTCGCCGGGAATCTCCGCAATCTTGATGGTCTCCTCCACCCCGTTGCGGTTCAGGTCTGGGTTATAGAACATAACGGTGCTGGCGTGGTCGAAGGCCCCCTCCGGCGGCTCGCCCCGCTCCGGCTCCGGGTACAGGGCCTCCTCAATGGCCGCGTGGAACCGCTCGGTATCCTGGAAGGGATCGCAGTCTGGAATCACCACGCTGCCCGCGTAGGTGCTGCCGTCCGCCAAACCGCTGCCATCGCTGTCCTGGGCCAGCTTGAAGATGAGATAGGTGCTGTTGGGGTAGGTGGGGCCCATCCAGCCGTCCCCGTCCAGATACCGTCCTCCGGCCATTTGCAGGAACTTCCCGTCCCGCACCACGTCCGGCGTGGTGGTGTGGTACTCGTAGTTGATGCGCCACACGGCATACTCCACGTTCCCGTGGTCATACCCCCAGGGGCCCATCATGCCGTTCACCCGCACCCGGTCGAACTGCGCCCGCAGGTCCGGGTCCCCGTGGGTCTCCCACTTGCCGGTGTCCTGATTGTACTCTTCCCAGACGCCGGTCATCACCCCGCCGGGGGCGTCCCAGGCAAACTCCCCCGCCACCCAGCGCTGGACGGCGTCCAGCACGTCCTGGGGGACGTAGTAGCTGGACCAGGGCTCGGCCAGGGTGTGGGAGAAGGCGAGCTCCACCTCCGGGACATCGTCCGTCTCCGCCGGGGCGCTCTGGCTCTTGTAGTAGTCCTCCGCCGCGGTGAGCAGCTTGGCGGCAATGCGGGCGGCGCGGACGGCCTCCTCGTCCGAAATGGTTGTGGGGAACATCCTGATCTCCGTCCCCTCGGGGGCGGTCCCGGTCTGGGCGTCCATCCGGGTCACTACGCCAGTCTCCCCGGACAGGTCCACGGTGAACACCCAGTAGCCGCTGGGGTGATAGCTGCTGAGCGCGGCCATCATGCTGGTATTGATCGTGACCGCCTCGCGGTTCCCGTCCTCCCAATAGGCCCAGAAAGAGCCCTCAATGCCGTTGGTAAAAGGCGCGTAGCGCATGGTAAGCGTTTTGGCGGGTGCGCCCGACGGCTGCCAGTAAGTGCCATCCTCCAGGGCCAGACCGTCCACCGTGCCTTGAATGTCCACGTTGCCGTTCTCGTCTATGGAAAAGCTCAAATCCGCGGCGGGCAGGGACACGTCCTCCCCGGTGGGCGGGCCGGAGTCCTCCGCCTTCTGCCCAAAAGCGCAGGCGCAGGCCAGCGCCGTGACCAGCACCACGGCCACCGCCGCCCACAGCCAGCGCTTGGGGGCCTGGGCGATGCGGGTAATGCGCTCCTTCAGGCTGCTCTTGTCCCCCGCCATAGTGGTGGCAAAGCACAACAGGTCGCCGGGCCGGGGCTTGGCCGTCACCAGGGTCAGCAGGGTTTTGCCGTAGGCCGCCCGCTCGCCGTCCCCCAGGCGGCGCAGCGCCCCCTCGTCGCAGGCCAGCTCCCCGTCCCGCCGGCTCAGGCACACCGCCAGCCACACCAGCGGGTTCCACCAGTGCGCCGCCAGGGCCGCGCACCGCAGAAGGCTCCACCAGTGGTCTCCGTGGCGGAAGTGGGTGTACTCATGGGCAATGACGTGGCGCAGCATGGCCGGGCTGGCCGCCGCCTCCGGGGTGACATACACTGCGGGGCGCAAAAGCCCGAACAGGCAGGGCGAGGGCAGCCCCTCCGCCGCGTACACCGGCAGCGGGCAGTCCGCCCCCTCCACGATGACGCGGCGCCGGCGCAGCCGCCGGGAAAAACGCAGGTTGGAGCACAGCATCACCAGGGCGGCCGCCGTCCCGCCGCCCAGCCACATCCAGCCCAGCCAAGCCGGGGCCTTTGTCAGGTCGGGCGCGGCGGGGGGCTCGGGCAGGCTGGGCGCGTCCGGAACGGTGGACGCGGCGGGAACACTCAGAACCGGCCCGCTCGCCTCCTCCGGCTTGGTGTTCGCTACGATGGTGGGCCCGTCGTCGCGAAGCGCCGCGTCCTCCCCCCGGCTCACGGGGGTGTAGACAGTCTCCTCGGCGCGCTTCTCCGTGATGACCCATGTCCCGGCAATGGGGGAGGTAAACAGCTGCACCGGCACCAGCAGGCGCACCAGCACCACCGCCCACAGGGCGTAGCGCAGCCGGGCGCTGATGCGCCGGCCCAGGGCGGCGCGCAGCGCCAGCAGCGTCACAATCAAAAACGCGGAGGTAAACACCCACTCCAGCAGTAAAATCGTCATGCCTGCCCGCCCCCTTCAATTTGGTCCAGAATGGAGCGCAGTTCGGCCACCTCGTCGGCGGACAGCTCCTGCCGCCGGGCCATGGCGCTCATCATCAGTCCCACGCTGCCCTGATACACCCGATCCAGAAAGCTGTGGGTCTCGGCGGTGGCCGCCTGCTCCCGCTCCACCGCCGGGGTGTAGGCCTTGCTCCGGCCCGCCTGCTCACAGCGCACCAGGCCCTTCTCCTCCATCCGCCGCAGGGTGGTGATGGTGGTGCTCTTGGCCCAGCCCACGCTCCCCTCCAGCTCCGCCACCAGCTGCATCACTGTGCGGGGGCTGCTCTCCCAAAGGCAGTTGAGCACATTCCACTCGCTGGGGGTCAATTTCGTCTCGTTCATGTCCACGCCTCCATTTGGTTTACTCTGTAAACCTATCATAGCGCATTTGGTCTACGTTGTCAACCAAATTTTGATGACAATTTGGTAACAGTTGACGATGCAAAAAAGCGCCCCCGCCGGCGCTGCCGGCGAAGGCGCTTGGTGTTCACTTTTTCGGCAGCTCCACCCGGCGGACCACGCCCATGCCGAAGGCCCCCGGCCCGGTGTGGCAGCCGATGCTCAGCGCCAGCTCCCCGTGGCAGGCGGGAATGCCGGGGAAGTTCTCCTCCAGGGTGCGCTGCCAGTCCTGAATCTCCTCCTGGGTACGGTAGGTGTGGGCGGTGCCCACCACGAAATTCCAGCCCCGGCGCTCAAACTCCTCCACGCACTCCCGGGTGGCCTCCACCGCCCGCTGCTTGCAGGCCTTCACCCCCCGCACCTTGGCAAAGGCGTCCAGCCGCTCTCCGTGAATTTTCAGCAGAGGCTTGATGTTCAGCAGATTGCCCATGGCGGCCGCCGCCGGAGTCACCCGGCCGCCCCGGCGCAGATAGGTCAGCGTCTCCACGCCGATGTATATCATGGCGTCCATGGCCACCCGGTCCAGCTCCTCCCGAATCTCCTTGGCCGTGAGGCCCAGCTTGGCCAGCTCCAGCGCGTCCAGCACCGCCAGCTGCTGGGTCACGGAAATACGCCGCAAATCCGCCACCTGCACCTTGCCGTCATAGCCCTCCGCCAGCCCCTGAGCCGTCTGGCAGGAGGCGCTCAGCCCACTGGACATGGGGATGTACACCAGCTCGTCATACTCCTCCAGCACCCGGTCCCACAGGTCCATCACGTCCCCGGGTGAGGGCTGGGAGGTGGACACATCCTGACCCGCCGTCTGGGCCGCGTAGAATTGGTCCGATGTGAGGTCCACGCCCTCATAGCGGATTTCTCCGTTCACCAGCAGAGGCATGGGCACCACAGAAACGCCCAGCCGGGCGCCCTGCGCCACGCTGATTCCGCTGTTGGTATCCGTCACAATCGCCACGCGCATACGTGCTCCTCCTTATCAAGACCACCGGGCAACCCCTCTCAAACGAATCGTCCCGGCCTTTCTTCTCTCATCCCCTTCGCTCAGCGCCGGGGATGCCATATTGAAATAGTATAGGACAATGCCCTGCAACAAGCTATGGACAAAACGGACCCTGTGCACAATTTTTGTGCACAGGGTCCGTTTTGTCCTAATTTTTCTGACTGCCCGCCCCGCCTCTCAGGGGAGAAAGCCCTCAAAAATGGAGGTCACTCCGTCCTCCGCCAGCCGCTCCATGGCGGACCGGTCCCGGACGGTCCATCCTACCTCGTGAACGCCGTACAGCCTGCGCATCAGCCGCAGGGAGGGATTGCCCCGGTCCTGCCACTTGTAGGCGATAAAATCGGGCTTTGTGAGGGCGGTGGTGAGCAGATTGGTCAGCGCAAACCGCGCCGGCAGGGACAGGCCGTTCACCTCGCTGGCCTTCAGGAAGTTCTGGCTGAGCTGTCCCCGGAGCACCCAGGGGTACCGCTCCTTCAGCCGCAGCAGCACACCGGGGTGGAAGGACTCCAGACAGTAAACGCCGTCCCAATCCTCCAGCACGGCCATCACCGCGTCGGTGAGGGCGTTGGCGTTGCCGCCCTCCACCTTCAGCTCAATGATCAGGGGCGTCTTCCCCTCAAACAGCTCCAGCACCTCCTGGAACAGGGGAATCAGCTCCTCCGTCCCCATCAGCGGATACTCTATGAGCTCTTCCTCGATGAGCTCCTCAATAATCGCCTGCCTGCCGCATACCCGGGTAAGGTCGCTGTCGTGCACCACCGCCAGATTGCCGTCCGCCATCAGGTGAACGTCCAGCTCCGCGCCGAAGCCGTGCTCCACCGCCCGGCGGAAGGCCGCCATGGAGTTCTCCGGCACGCCCTGGGCCGGGTCGTGGAGGCCCCGGTGGGCATACTTTACCCCTTCCAGCCCCTCCCAGCCTGGCTGATTTTTCCGGGGCCGCAGCAGGGCGCACCACGCCCCCGTCACCCCCAGAGCGGCAAGGCCGATTTTTGTCCCGAGTTTCATATAACCCTCTCCTTGTTCTAAAACACATATCTAATAGGCTTTGTTCCGCTGTCGAGCATAAAGCGTTTCCTTTTCATCCCCGGTGGTAACGCTCTAAAGCTCTTTTTCGGTTCCTTTTTCTCTCGAGAAAAAGGAACTTAGTCGTCCATGTCCTCAAAGGCGTCCAGGCCGGTCTTGACCTCCGCCTTGCTGTCGCCGTGCTTGACAAACAGCATGGTGACAAAGCTCATGGCCACAAAGAACGCCGCGTAGGGAAACAGAATGCGGTAGCTGATTTCCTTCATCAGCGTACCCGCCAGCACCGGCGTAATCACCTGGGCCGCCATGGAGGCAGTGTAGTAGTAGCCGGTGAATTTCCCCACGTCGGACCCCTTGCACATCTCCACCACCATGGGCAGGGAGTTGACGTTGATGGCCGCCCAGGCCAGCCCCACCAGGGCAAAGGCGATGTACATGGGCGGGGTGATGGACTGCGCCCCGGTGGTAAGGACAAAACCGGCGGCAAAGCAAACGGCCAGCAGAATCACCCCTGCCTGGATGGTGCGCTTGCGGCCAAATTTAGAGGCCACAACGCCGATGGGGATGTAGGAGATGATGGCGCCCACGGTGGCCACCATCAGGCAGGTGGCGGTGCCGCCGATGCCCTCCCCCATCACCTGGGACACATAGGTGGAAAACCAGGTGGTCACCCCGTTATAGCCCACAAACCACAGGGCGATGGAGGCCAGCAGAAATCCCAGGCTCCTCTTGACCGGCTTGGGCAGGGTTTCATTGCCGCTGCCATCGTCCTTCGCCAGATTCCACTCCGGGTTCTGTTTCTCCAGCTCCCGGTTCTCCTCCGCCAGCTTAGGTTCCCGGATGGTAATCAGCAGCACCGCCACCGCCGCCACCATAATGAGGGACACGATGATAAACAAGGGCTGGTAGTCCACGTGGTCCAGGCCCTGGGTCTTGGCCGTGGGGTAGAGCACTGCCGTCACCCCCAGGTAGAGCATACCGCCCACCGCGCCCATCAGATTGATGATGGCGTTGGCCTTGGAGCGCAGGGGCTTGGGCGTTACGTCGGGCATCAGGGCCACGGCGGGGGAGCGGTAGGTCCCCATGGCGATGAGCAGCAGCCCCAGCACAATCACAAAGCTCACCAGCTTATAGGGGGCGGCCTGCTGGAAATAGCTGTTGTCCAGCATGGGCAGCAGATTCATCAAAATCACCGCCGCGGCGGTGCCGCCCAGGATAAAGGGGGTGCGCCGACCCAGACGGCCTGGCTTACACTTGTCGGACAACCCGCCGAACAGGGGCAGCAGAAACAGCGCCAGCACATTGTCCGCCGCCATAATCATGCCGGTGAGAGACTCGTCCATGTGGAAGGTCTCCCGAAGGATCAGGGGGACCAGGTTGTCGTACATCTGCCAGAAGGAGCAGATGGACAGGAAAGCCAGCCCCACCAGGATGGTGCGCTTGTTGTTCAGCTTCAGTTCGTTCATGACTCCACTCTCTTTCCTTATTTTGCGCCCGGCCCCAGACGCTCAGGGCAGGTTTTCCCAACGCTGCGGCACTTTCCCGTTCACTCCTCCGCCCAGGCCCGGTGCAGGGCGGAGATGTCGTCGAACACCCAGGTGGGCTTGACCTGGCTTCCCTCCAGGTCCGCCGACGTCCCCTCGCCGGACAACACAAAGGCCGTGTCAATCCCCGCGTTTATCCCCGAGGCGATGTCGGTATACAGCCGGTCCCCCACCATCACGGCCTGCTCCGGCGCAAAGCCGGTGCGCTCCAGCGCCAGGCGCGCCATGGCGGGCTGGGGCTTGCCAATCACCCTGGGCCGCCGGCCGGTGGCCCGGTAGAGCATCTCGCACACGCTGCCGCAGTCGGGCACGCAGCCGTACCAGGTGGGGCACACCCAATCCGGATTGGTGGCGATAAAGTCCACCCCCTGGCCCAGCAAAATGCAGGCGTCCTCCAGCTTTTGAAAGGTGAGCTCGGTGTCAAAGCCAATGAGCAGGCAGTCCACATCGTCCTCCAGCCGGTCGGTCACCTTCACCCCCGCCTGGACCAGCTGCTGGCGGAAGGTGCGGGTTCCGAAGGCGTAGCACTTTTGGTAGGCGCTCCGCTGGGACAAGTCGTGGACGAGGGCGTCCACCGAGGTGAGAAAATCCTCTCTGCCGGACGCAATGCCCAGCCGGGCCAGCTTCTCCACATAGGCGTCCACTGATTTCGACGAGTTGTTGGTGAGGAACAGATACCGCCCTCCCCGTGCCCGCACCGCCTGGAGGAAGGGAATCGTCCCGGGAAACAGGGTCTCGTCCAGATAGATGGTGCCGTCCATGTCCAGCAGGAACAGCCGCTTTTCCTCCAGCCGGGCCACGGGCTCCACTCCCCTCTCTGCAAAAAATGCCCGCCGGACCGATTGGTCCATAGAACGGCGGACAGGAACAATACTATTTTCTTGCGCATTATGCTGCAGGGTCTATTTTAACACATTTCCTCCCATTTGTCCACGCAAATTTGTAAAATATTCCCGAAGCCTCCGCCCCGCGCTGGAAAAAGCGGCGGGGGG
>CAQCFX010000001.1:54226-78568 GCA_948766235.1 uncultured Oscillospiraceae bacterium
TTTTGACCATATCTTATTGACGCTCTCACGCCGCCACGACTTGGCCGCGCTTTTTCACAACGAACAGGAAGCCCAGGGTCAGCGCCACGCCCACCGGCAGCGCGATGAGTCCCGGCGCGCCCACATAGGCCAGCACCCCCGCCAGCAGGTAGCAAATCCCCGCAATGACCGCGCAGGATATGGCGTAGGGCAGTTGGGTGGACACATGGTTGACGTGGTCGCACTGGGCCCCCGCGGAGGCCATGATGGTGGTGTCCGAGATGGGGGAGCAGTGGTCGCCGCACACCGCGCCCGCCATACAGGCGGAGATGCAGATGATGGCCAGGGGGTTGTCCATAGAAAACACGTTCTGGACGATGGGGATGAGGATGCCGAAGGTGCCCCAGGAGGTGCCGGTGGCAAAGGCCAGCAGGCAGCCCACCGCGAAGACGATGACGGGCAGCAGCACCTGGATGCCGGCGGCGGAGCGCACAAAGTCCCGGACAAAGAACTTGGCGCCCAGGGAGTCGGTCATCCCCTTTAGCGACCAGGCGAAGGTGAGAATCATGATGGCGGGCACCATGGCCTTAAAGCCCTCGGGGATGCAGCTCATGATATCCCGGAAGGACATAGAGCGGCGGATGAGGTAGTAAATGATGGCGAACACCAGCCCAAAGGCGGAGCCCAGCATCAGGCCCACGGAGGCATCGGAATCGGAGAAGGCGGTGACAAAATCCGCCCCGGAGAAAAAGCCGCCGGAGTAAATCATGCCGATGACGCAGCTCACCACCAGGACCACGATGGGCAGCACCAAATCCAGCACGCTGCCCTTGGACTCGTCCATCTCCTCGTCCATCATGGCGTAGGGGTTGGAGCCGGAGAACAAATCGCCGTTGTCCACCGCGTTCTTCTCATACTTGGCCATGGGGCCGAAGTCCGCCTTGAGCACCACCAGCCCCACCATCATCACAATGGTGAGCAGGGCGTAAAAGTTATACGGAATGGCGCGAATGAACAGGTTCAGCCCCTGCCCGTCCTCGGCAAAGGCGGCCACGGCGGCGGCCCAGGAGGAGATGGGGGCGATGATGCATATCGGGGCAGCGGTGGCGTCGATGAGGTAGGCCAGCTTGACGCGGGACACCCTGTGCTTGTCGGTGACGGGGCGCATGACGCTGCCCACGGTGAGGCAGTTAAAGTAGTCGTCGATGAAAATCAGGCAGCCCAGCACAATGCTGGCCAGCTGCGCCCCCACCCGGGACTTGATGTTCTTCTGGGCCCAGCGGCCGAAAGCGGCGGAGCCCCCCGCCTTGTTCATCAGGCACACAATGGCCCCCAAAATCACCAGGAAGATGAGAATGCCCACATTATAGGAGTCGGACAGAGAGGCCACAATGCCGTCGTTAAAGGCGTGGGTGACCGTCCCCTCAAAGCTGAAGTTGGAGTACAGCAGCCCTCCCGCCAAGATGCCGATAAACAGGGAGGAGTACACTTCCTTGGTGATAAGCGCCAGGGCAATGGCAATCACCGGGGGCAGCAGAGACCATATGGTGTTGTAAAAATTGCTGGGGGAGCGGATGTACCCCTCCCCTGCGCAGGTCTCGCACAGGTCGACCTCGTTTTCCTCGGACAGCACCACCCCCGCCGCGCCGCAATCGGGGCACTCAATCATTTTCGTGCCGGTGTCGTCGGTGGGGTCGCTCCCCGCGGCAAAGGCGGTGGTGGTCAGGGCCAGAACCAGCATCAGCAACAGCGCGATGAAGCTCAGGCGGTTTCGTCTTGTTCTCATCGTTCTCTCTCCTTTGTTGTTGCGCTTCGCCCGCTCACCGCGGCTGCGCGCTTTTTGTTGTCACGCTGCGCCTGTTCCCAACGCGCGGCTGCGCGCTTTTACATAAAAAAGGGCGCTCCCCATGGGAGCGCCCGATATGGACAAATCCCGCCAACCGGCGGCGGACTGATAGCGCTCCACGATTCGTGACAGTCCGTAAGATATTCTCCCACGGCCCAGGACGCGGGCCCAGGCAGGCGCCGCATCCTTCGGCGGGCGTCCCTCTCCCGCGAAACCGGTTGCCTAACCTTTGGTTTCGCGGTACGCATGGCGTCCGCGCCTCTATCAAACAATATTTACTTGAAATATACAAGGATTGTACTACATTCTTACCAGCTTGTCAAGGGGCTTCCTTCCCCGCCTGAGAAAAATAGGGGGCCGCCGCCGCCCAGATACGCTGCGCAACCTCCTCCTGCGTGCCGCAGCCGTCCACCACGGCCACGTTTTCCACGTCCCGCAGGCGCTCAAAGGCGCGAAAATACAGCTCCCTGGTCTGGCGCAGCCGGTCCTCCTCATCGAAAATCTCCTGGACCTGGCGGTTTTGGCGGATGCGCCTGAGCGCCTCCTCCACTGGCACGTCCACGAAGATGGTGAGCGTGGGGCGCAGCAGCCCCGCGCTCACCGAATTGGCCTGAATCACCCAGTCCATATCCATGTCCACACTGTGGTAGGCGTAGGAGGAGAAATAGTACCGGTCGCTGACCACGGTGACGCCCTGGTCAATCTGCCGGAGCAGCCCGTCCACCCCGTTCACCAGATGGTCGATGCGGTCGGCCGCGTACAGCGCGGCAATCACCCGGTTGTCCGCGCTCACCCGGCCCGTGAAAATCTGCCGGATCAGCGAGCCCACCGGCCCGCCGGTGGGCTCCCGGGTGGCCAGACAGCGCACCCCCAGCCCCTCCAGGCGGGCTGTCAGCGGACCAATCTGGCTGGTCTTGCCTGAGCCGTCGATGCCCTCCAGCACAATAAATTTTCCCTGTTCCGCTCCTCTTTCCATGTTACGCAAGGGCCTTGCTGCTGCTGTACAGGAACATCAGGTAAAGGACATAGCCCACCAGCTGGGCGATGGCCGCCACGATAGACACCAGTCCCGCCACAATATTCACAATGGGAATTACGCCCAGCACACTGCACGCCAGGCTCACCACCGTGCACACCACGTAGAGCTTAATCACCGTGGACCCCCGCTGGGACAAGGCCTCATTGCCCACGGAGTGGAGCAGGTTGGAGGTGGTGGTGCACACCTGAATCACCGCCAGCAGGCTCAGTATCGTGGCCACAACGCTCAGCAGGCTGGTGAGGATGCCCGGCTCCAAAAACCCGGCAATCAGGTTCACCACCACGCTGATGGCAATAAACATCAGCGCCGTGCGGTAGCTCTCATCGTCGCCACTGGCCTTGTAGAGACCCAAGATCTCCACCACGCCCCCCGCGATCACAATCAGAGAGCCCACCAGGGGAACCCAGATGAGCAGCACGCCCACAATGGCCAGAATCTGGCCGATAAACATCAGCTTCAGGCCGCTGGCCGCATTGGGATATTGATACATGACAATTTCCTCCTCACTTCTTGTTAATGGTTGATATATCCTTACGCGTCCGAAGACGATAGGACCGTTTTATCTTGCTTCCAGCATATGCACGTTCACGTGGGGATAGGTCATCTCGATTCCCGCGGCGTCAAAGGCGGCCTTGAAGCCCTCCAGCAGGTCGTAGTACACCGTCCAGTAGTCGGCATTGGCGCACCACACCCGCACCACGTACTCAATGGCGCTGTCCCCATAGCGCTCCACCCGAATCACAGGCTCCGGGTCGGATAGGGTGAGGGGATGGGCCTTTACCGCCCCGGTCAGCGCCCCCTTTACCGTATCCAGCGGCGCGTCATAGCCGGCGGACACCTTCAGCTCCACCCGGCGGGTGGGCTGGGCGGAGAAATTGATGATGTTGGCGGACACGATGGTGCTGTTGGGCAGCTGCACCAGCTTGTTGTCCGGGGTGGTGAGCTTGGTGTAAAACATTCCAATCTCGTCCACTGTGCCCGAGCAGCCCCCCGCCTCCACAAAGTCCCCCACCGAAAAGGGGTGGGAGGCCAGCAGCTGCATTCCCCCCGCCACATTGGACAGAAAGTTTTGCAGCGCCAGGGAAAAGGCCAGCCCCACCACCGACAGCACCGCCACCAGGGAGGTGACTTCGATGCCCAGGCAGCCCAGCACAATAATCACCGCCACCGACCACAGCCCGCCTTTGAGCAGGCCCCGCAGCAGCTTTTGCAGCGGCGCGTCCAGCCGGGAGCGGCCCAGGGCCCGGTCCAGCACCCGCAGCAGCACCTTCACCACCACCACGCTCGCCGCCGCCACCAGCACCGCGCTGAACACCCTGCTGGCGGTGATGTTTCGGAGATTGTCCCACAGGCTCTCCGCGGCCTCCTCCGGCAGAACACCCGTGAGTATCAACGGCATGGACCCACCTTCTTTCTCTCTTTATGTCATATTCTACCACGATTGCGCCCTGTGCGCAAGGACTATTCGCCCTCTCTCACCAGGGCGCCCACCAGGGCGTCCCCCGCCGCGCCGGTGACAGACACCCGCGCCAGGCGGTTGTGCAGGTTTTCCCCCGCCGCGCGCACCAAAGCGTAGTTGGGGGTGTGCCCCTGCCAGAGGCCGCCCTTCTCCTCCTCAAACAGCACCTCCACCGTCCGCCCCACCTGGCTTTCCAGCCACCGGCGCTCCAGCCGCTCCCCCAGGGCGATGGCCCGGCGGGCCCGGGCCTCCTTCTCCTCCCTGCTCACCTGCCCCGGCATGGACGCGGCGGGAGTGCCGGGACGGACGGAGTAGGGAAACACGTGCATGGCGGTAAAGGCGCAGCGCTCCACAAAGGCCAGCGTCCGGCCAAACTCCTCCTCCGTCTCCCCGGGAAAGCCGGTAATCAGGTCGGTGGTGATTCCGGGGTCCGAAAAGTGCTCTCGCAGCAGCTCCACGCTGCGCCAATACCGGGCGGTATCATACTTTCGGTTCATCCGCTTCAGGGTGGCGTCGCACCCCGACTGGAGGGAGAGGTGAAAGTGGGGGCACAGGCTGGGCAGGGCGGCGCACCGGCGGCAGAACTCCTCCGTCACCGTTCTGGGCTCCAGAGAGCCCAGGCGCACCCGCAGCCCCGGCGCGGCGGCGCACACGCCCTCAATCAAATCCGCCAGCGTCTCCCCCGTCTTCAAATCCCGCCCCCAGGAGGATATCTCAATGCCGGTGAGCACCACCTCCTGGCAGCCCTCCCGGGCCAGACGGCCGGCCTGCTCCGCCGCCTCCGCCAGCGGCAGAGAGCGCACCGGCCCCCGGGCATAGGGAATGATGCAGTAGGAACAGAAATTGACGCAGCCGTCCTCCACCTTCAGCATGGCCCGGGTGCGCCCCTGCCCGCTTCCGGCGGGGAGGCGCTCGAACTCCCGGCGCTCCAGGGCCTGGTCCACCGCCACCACCTGCTGCGTCCTGTGCCGGAACAGCTCCTCCAGCCGGTTTAGAAAGTCCATCCGCCCCGCCGAGCCGGACACCAGGTCCACCCCCAGCTTGGCCACCGCCTCCGGCTCGGTCTGGGCATAGCAGCCGCACGCCGCCACCACCGCCTCCGGCCCGTTCTTCCGGGCCCGGCGGATGATGTTGCGGCACTTTTTGTCGCTCACGGCGGTGACGGTGCAGGTGTTCACGATATAGGCGTCCGCCGGGCTGTCAAAGTCCGTGAGCGTATGGCCCCGGCCCAGCAGCTCCCGCTCCATGGCCTGGGTCTCCACCTGGTTCACCTTGCAGCCCAGGGTATAAATGGCGATTTTCATCCGCCGTCCTCCTTCAAAGATTCAGCGCGGCCGTCCAGAGCCGGGCGGCCGCGCTGTATATGGTGCGTTGATTTGGGGCCGCTCAATCCTCCGGCTTCTCCCCGGCGGCCTCCTCCGGCAGTACCTCCACCCGGATTTCCAGCACCCGGTGGTGCTCGGCGCGGGTGACGGTCACGTCCAGATTCTCCCAGGTAAAGTGGTCCCCCGGCTCGGGCACCCGGCCCAGCTGCTCCAGCACCCAGCCGGACACCGTGGCCGCGTCGCACTCTCCCGTGACCTGAAACAGGTCGTATAAATCGTCCAAATCGGCCGAGCAGGCGATGAGATAGCTGCCGTCGTTCTGCTTGCGGAACTGCTCCACCACCTCATCGTGCTCGTCCCAAATCTCGCCCACCAGCTCCTCCACAATGTCCTCCATGGTGAGGATGCCCTCAGTGCCGCCGTACTCGTCCACCACCACCGCCATCTGGGTTTTGGTGCGCTGGAACTGGCGCATCAGGTCGTCAATTTTGGTGCCCGCCGTGATGTGCAGCACCGGCCGCACCAGGGGGGACAGCTCGCTTCGATTGTGGTAGCGAGCGGAAAACAGGTCCTTTTGGTGAATGACCCCCACCACGTCGTCAATGCTCTCGTGGTAGACGGGCAGGCGGGAGTAGCCCTCGGCGGCGAACACCTCGGCCACGTCGCTCAGGGAGGAGACATCCTCCACCGCCACCACGTCCACCCGGGGGGTGAGAATGTCCCCCGCCTCCAGATTGTCAAAACGGATGGCGGAGCGGATGAGCTGGCTCTCCTCCCGGTCCAGGCCGCCCTGGTCCTCCGCCTCGGTCACCATGGTGACCAGCTCCTCGTCGGTGATGGCGTCGTCGCTCTCCTTGTGGAACAGCTTTGTCAGCAGCTTCTTCCACAGGCCGAACAAAAAGTTCAGCGGAGTGAGCACCGCCATGAGCAGCCGCAGCAGAGGGGCGGAGAACATGGCGAACGCCTCCGGGGATTCCTTGGCCAGGCTCTTGGGCGAAATCTCGCCGAAAATGAGCACCACCACAGTGAGCACGATGGTGGACACCGCCGGGCCGTTCTCCTTGCCCACCAAAGCGATGAACAGCAGGGTGGACAGGGTGGCGGCCACATTGTTCACGATGTTGTTGCCGATGAGGATGGTGGACAAAAGCTTGTCGTAATCCTCCGCCAGAGCCAGGGTTTTTTCCGCCTTTTTGTCGCCGTTTTCGGCCCGGCTTTTCAGACGGATGCGGTTGAGCGAGGTGAAGGCCGTCTCGGTGGCGGAAAAGTAGCCGGACATAACCACCATCAGCAGAAGCACGGCCAGCAGTATCATACTATCTGGGTCCATTTGGACAAATCAACTCCCAAAATAAGTAAAGATTTACCCCCATGGGGAGGTATTGCAACAATTTATACCATACTTTATCAAAAAAAGCAAGGGGCAAACGTTCCCTTGCTTGTTGTTTCGCCCCGATATACAGTTCTTCGGTGTTCCGCCGGGTCCGGATTTAGCGCGTTCGGACTTTCATTTCGGCCCCGCGGCCTTTTCTTCCTCCCATATTTTATCAAAGATTTCTTTCGCCGTGTCCGGTAAAATCCTGCGGCAGTAGGAATACTGCTTATACTCCGCGCTCTGTCTGGCCCTATTGCAGTCGTGGTGATACGCGCAGATGACACAGGCCGCTCCCGGTTTTTCCCCGGTGCCGCTGTATCTGCACAGCTTCCAGATATGGTACTGCTTCATACGCCTTACGGCAAACAGCGCCACCCAGCCTAAAATGTCAGCGGCCACGAAGACGAGCAACAGCAGATTCAACAAGTCCGACTCCATGAATGGTCTCCCCCTTAAAATTTTTGTGTGCACCTATATAAGTGCAATAGTAGCACATCAATCGTGTAAAATCAAGAAAAATTTGTGCGAATATGGGTGCAAAGGTGGTGACGGCGTGGACTACAAATATGATTCCATAGTGGGGCGGCAAATCCGCGCCGCCCGGGAGGCGCGTGAAATGACCCAGGAACAATTAGCCGCGCAACTGCAAATCCGTGACTGCGATGTCACCCGAAGCGCTGTGGCGAAAATAGAGGTGGGCCAGCGGCATATCTACGCTGTAGAATTACGCGCACTACGGGATATTTTAAATGTGCCATACGAGACACTTCTGCCATAAAAAGCGCCGCTGGAGAACTCCAGCGGCGCTTTTGCATTTATTTAATGATTTTGCTCTTGACCTCGTCGCCCAGCAGTTCGGCAAACTGCTCCAGGGACATGGCCCCCAAATCCTCGCCGGAGCGGCGGCGGACCGAGACGGTTCCGTTCTCCATATCCCGGTCGCCCACCACCAGCATAAAGGGGACCTTCTCCAGGGTGGCCTCACGGATTTTCTTGCCAATCTTCTCGTTGCGGCCGTCCACCTCAATGCGGAAGCCCAGCTCGTCCAGCTTGGCGGACACCTGCCTGGCGTACTCCTCCGCCCGGTCGGTGACGGGCAGCACCTTCACCTGCACGGGGGCCAGCCAGGCCGGGAACGCGCCGGCGAAGTGCTCGGTAATCACGCCGATGAACCGCTCGATGGAACCGAGAACAACGCGGTGAATCATGACGGGGCGGTGCTTCTGGCCGTCCTCGCCGGTGTACTCCAGCTCGAAGCGCTCGGGCAGCTGGCTGTCCAGCTGGATGGTGCCGCACTGCCAGGTCCGGCCCAGGGAGTCGGCCAGGTGGAAGTCCAGCTTGGGGCCGTAGAACGCCCCGTCCCCCTCGTTGATAACGAACTCCTTGCCCATGCTGGTAATGGCGTCCTTCAGGATATCCTGGTTGCGCTCCCACTCCTCCACGGTGCCAATGTGGTCCTCGGGCATGGTGGACAGCTCAATCTCATAGCTCAGGCCGAACACGGAGTAGACCTCGTCGAACAGCCGCACCGTCTCCTGAATCACGTCCTTCATCTGCTCCCGGGTCATGAACACGTGGGCGTCGTCCTGAGTGAAGCAGCGCACCCGGAACAGGCCATGGAGGGCGCCGGACAGCTCGTGGCGGTGGACCAGGCCCAGCTCGCCCATGCGCAGAGGCAGGTCGCGGTAGGAGTGGGGCTCGCTGGAGTAGACCAGCATCCCGCCGGGGCAGTTCATGGGCTTGACGGCAAAGTCCGTATCATCGATGACGGTGGTGTACATGTTGTCCTTATAGTGGTCCCAGTGGCCGGAGCGCTCCCACAGCTGACGGTTGAGCATGATGGGGGTGGAGATCTCCACGTAGCCATACTTCTTGTGGACCTGCCGCCAGTAGTCCAGCAGGGTGTTGCGCAGCACCATGCCGCGGGGCAGGAAGAAGGGGAAGCCGGGGCCCTCGTCCCGGAGCATGAACAGGCCCAGCTCCTTGCCCAGCCGGCGGTGGTCCCGCTTCTTGGCCTCCTCGATCCTGGCCAGGTACTCGTCCAGCTCGTCCTTCTTGGGGAAGGCCACGCCGTAGATCCGCTGGAGGGTCTCCCGGCTGGAGTCCCCCCGCCAGTAGGCGGCGTTGCAGGCGGTGAGCTTCATGGCGTTGCCCTTGATCCGCCCGGTGGAGTCCAGGTGGGGGCCGGCGCACAGGTCGGTGAACTCCCCCTGCTTGTAGAAGGAGATGACCTCACCCTCGGGCAGGTCGTTGATGAGCTCCACCTTGAAGGGCTCGCCCTTTTCCTCCATAAGGGCCAGGGCCTCGGCCCGGGGCAGCTCGAACCGCTCCAGCTTCAGCTTCTCTTTGCAGATTTTCCGCATTTCGGCCTCAATCTGCTCCAGGTGCTCAGGGGTAAAGGCGAAAGGCGCGTCCATGTCGTAGTACCAGCCCTCGTCGATGGACGGGCCGATGGCCAGGCGCACCTCCGGCCACAGGCGCTTGACGGCCTGGGCCATCACGTGGGAGCAGGTGTGCCAATAGGTTTTACGGTATTGCTCGTTTTCAAAAGTGTACTGGTTGTTTTCTTCGGACATAAAAATTCCTCCTTGTGTTAGGGATAGGAAAATAAAAACCCCACCCCTGATAAAATCAGGGGTGGGATACAAAGTATTCCACGGTTCCACCCTGTTTGCAAGAAGCGCGGAGCCGTCGCGAGCAGCGGGCTAAGACCGAAACGGAGCAAAAGCGGGAAGGGCCCGGAGGGGCCGGACGGCTTTTGCGCAGTCGCGGGGCTTAGAACCGCGTCGCGAGCAGGCGCAGCGTGACAACTTGCCGCTCGTGAGCGCTTTAACGGGCGCACCCGTCCCATTCCTCATGGGCGGCTCGGAAGTGGTACCACCGCCGCTGTCGCGCGGGACCCTTCCACCATTCAGGCCCCTCTCTGTGCGCCGCCGCGCGGTTTCTTCTCCGTCAACGCCATTTTACACGGGGCAGTATATCACCCCTTGGGGGAAATGTCAAGAGAACAGGCGAAATGGTACAATTTCCTGTCCTTTTCCCCGTTGACTTTCCCTCCCGCTCCTACTAAAATGGTGTCCTGCACACAGTCTCGAACATTTTTTGAGGAGGGAAGCGCGCCATGCAGCCTCTAACCTATTTTGACTACGCCGCCACCGCCCCGGTGCGCCCTGAAGCGGCCGCCGCCCTGACGGACGCCTTGAGCCGGTTCGGCAACCCCTCCTCCCGCTATGAATACGGCCGGCAGGCCGCCCAGCGCTTGAAGGAGGACCGGGAGACGGTGGCCCGGGCCCTGGGCTGCTCCCCCGCCGAGGTGTTTTTCACCTCCTGCGGCACGGAGAGCGACAACTGGGCCATCCGCCGGGGGGCGGAGCTGAACCGGCGAAAGGGCAGGCACATCGTCACCACCGCCATTGAGCACGCCGCCGTCCTGGAGACGTGCAGGGACCTGGAGCGAAGCGGGTACGAGGTCACGTACCTCAAGCCGGACCGAGCAGGGCGCATCGGCGCGGAGCAGCTTGCCGCCGCCCTGCGGCCGGACACAGTCCTGGTGTCCATGATGCTGGTCAACAACGAAACCGGCGTGATTCTGCCCGTGGCGGACTGCGTAAAGGCCGTGAAGGCGTTCGACCCCTCCATTTTGTTCCACTGCGACGCGGTCCAGGGCTTTTTGAAGACGCCGGACCCTCTGGCCCGTTTAGGCGCGGATTTGATTGCCGTCAGCGGACATAAAATCGGCGCGCCCAAAGGGATTGGGGCGCTGTATGTCAAAAAAGGCGTGCGGCTGCGCCCCCTGCTCACCGGGGGCGGACAGGAGGACGGCCTGCGCTCAGGCACCGAGGCCACGGCGCAGATTGCCGCCTTTGCCGCCGCCGTCCGGGCGGCGCTGGAGGACGGGGACCGGCTGGCGCGCACCGCCGCCATAAAGGACTATACATTATCCCAGTTAAAACAGGCCATCCCCAAGCTGGAGGTCATCTCTCCGGGGGATGCCCCCCACATCTGCGCGCTCACCCTCCCCTGCTATAAGAGCGAGGTGGTGGTCCGGGTGCTGGGGGACCGGGGGGTGTGCGTCTCCTCCGGCTCCGCCTGCCACAGGGGAAAGCCCAGCCATGTGTTTGCCGCCATGAACCTGCCCAAGCCCTGGCTGGACGGTGCGCTGCGCCTGTCCTTCTCCCCGGATTCCACCCGCCAGGAGGCGGACACCCTGGTGCAGACCCTGAAAGACGCGGCGGACAGCCTATTTACCACCCTGTCGTGACCCTGCTGCTAAAACGAGGGATTTTATGTTAAGGAAAGACGAAATTACCGGCTTATTGAAGGAAGCGGCCCTTGAGCGCAGCGAATATTGGGTGACGTCGGGCGCGGCCATGGTGCTGCACGGGATTCGGGATATGACGCGGGATATTGATTTGGGCTGTACCTCCCAAATGGCTGATCGGCTTGAAAACGAAGGCTATAACGTGGAAGTCCTCTGCGATGGAAGCAGAAAAATTGTTTTTTCCAACACCATTGAGATATTTGAAAACTGGATAGAAGATCAAGTGATTTTACTGGAAGGCCTGCCAGTCGTCTCGATTGATGGGATAATCAAAATGAAGGAAAAACTTGGTCGAAAAAAGGATTTGGAAGATATTTCTCTTATAAAGGAGCATTTGTCAAAATGTTAAAGCTATTCCGGCGGGAGCCGGGCTTTTATGCCAAGCTGCTGTCTCTGGCCCTGCCCATTCTTTTTCAAAACCTCATCACCAACTCTCTGGGCCTGGTGGACACCTTCATGGTGGGCACCATGGGCCAGGGTCCCTTGGCCGGGGTGACGCTGGCCAACATCCCGGTATTTGTGGTGCAGCTGATGATGTTTGGCATACAAAGCGGCTCCTCCGTTCTCATCAGCCAGTACCGGGGCAAGGGGGACCTCCAGTCCATCAACCGGGTCATGGGCATCGGGATGTACGCCGCCGGGGCCATCGGGCTGGTCTTCGCCCTGATTATGGGCTTCTTCCCCACCCAGTTCATGGGATTATTCGGCAGCGACCAGGCGGTGGTGGCCACCGCCGCCCGGTACGCCCGGGTCGTGGGCTGGTCCTATTTCTTTGACAGCTTTGTCCAGGTCTACATCGGCGTGCACCGGGCCATGGGCAACCCCAACCGGGGTCTGGCCATTCTGGGCGTGTCCATGGCCAGCAACACCTTCCTGAACTGGGTGTTCATCTTCGGCAACCTGGGCGCGCCCCGTCTGGCCGAGCAGGGCGCGGCCCTGGCCACCCTGCTGGCCCGGGTGCTGTCCTGTTCTATCGCGGTGGCCTGGGCCCTGCTGGACAAACAATTCCCCCTCAACCCCGCCCTGCTGTTCCATCCCGGCGGGGAGATGGTGCGGCGGTTCGTGCGCTTCTCCACCCCCGTAATGTGCAATGAGACCTTCTGGGGCCTGGGCACCTCCCTGTTCCCCACCATCATGGGCCATATGGACGGCTCGGAGGACATCCTGGCCGCCTACGCCATCGCCGGCAACATCACCAACCTGTGCACCGTAGGGGTGTTTGCCATCTCCGGCACCGCCGCCATCCTGATTGGGCAGGAGATTGGCTCGGGCAACGCCCACAAGGTGTACTCCCTGGGCGCGCTGCTGAGCGTGCTGGCCTTCCTGTTCGGGCTGGGGGCTGGGCTTTTGTTCCTGGCGGCGCTGTACTTCCTCATCATCCCCTTCCTCTATCCCCTGTTCAGCCTGTCCCCCGCGGCTCAGGACATCTGCACCATGATGCTCACCATTATGTTCTGTATGATGCCGCTGCGCTCCCTGGAGTGCACCAACATTGTGGGGGTGCTCCGGGGCGGCGGAGACGTGCGCATGGCCACCCTCATCGACCTCACCCCGCTGTGGGTGGTGGCCCTGCCCCTGGCGGTGCTGTCTGGGCTGGTGTTCAAAATCGGCATCCTCTGGGTGTACCTGTCCATGATGAGCGAGAACCTGGTCAAAGCCGTGCTGGGCACCCGGCGGTTTCTCAGCGGCAAGTGGATTAACGACGTCACCCGCTCCTCCCAGCAGGCCCAGGTCTGAATCCACCCCACGGAAAATTTCGGAAATCCCCTTGCATTCTCCTATAGGGAGTGCTATAATGATGATAGCAGTAGTCAACCAGGACCTATTGTGTATCATCATTACTGGAGGAGTTTGAAATGCCCATCAAAAAAATTCTTGTCTCCGCTCTGGCCGCTGTGTGTGCGTTTACCCTGCTCACCCCCGCCGCCTTTGCCCACGGCTGCCACCGCAGAGCGCAATCCGCCCAGTGCGGCCTGTGCACTGTAGAGGGCTGCGAGTACGCCGGACGCCACTTCCACGGCCGCACCACCTACTGCGGCTATGACCACGAGAACGGCGTGTGCAACGGCGCCTGCGCTTCCCTTTGCCCCCTTGAGGACTGCGAGCTGGCCGGCCGGCACACCCACGACGGCGTAACCTACTGCGGCTACGACCACGAGAACGGCTTCTGCGACGGCGCGTGCCTCTCTCTGTGCCCGGTGGAGGACTGCACCCTCACCGGCCGGCACACCCACGACGGCGTCACCTACTGCGGCGCCAACCATACCGATGGCTTCTGCGACGGCGCCTGCCCGGTCTACCGCGCCCCCGCTGTCTCCGGCGGACATCACCACGGCCGCTGCCGCTAAATTTATTTTCCCTTAACACGCGCAGGGCGGGCCTTCTTATTGGAAGGCCCGCCCTTTTTCACGTTTATTTCCCTTTGTATTTTTTCCTGGTGGCGATGCCGCCCCGGATGTGGCGCTCGGCCTTGTTCTCGTTGAGTACCTCCTTCACCTGCTGGTACAGCCCTCGGTTAATGACAGGCAGCCGCTCGCTCAAGTCCTTATGCACCGTAGACTTGCTGATGCCAAACCGGCTGGCGGCGGCGCGGACAGTGGCTTTGTTCTCGATGATGTACAGCGCCAGCTCCTGGGCGCGCTCCTCCATATTTCCCTTCACGAACAACACTCCCCACTGAACTGTGCGGCAGCAGCCAGCGGCGTGCCGCCCGGTCCTGCCTCCACTGGCTGATGTATATGCGCCGGACGGGCAGAATAGTATCGCGCCGCGGGAAATTGGCCGCCCCACTGCCGGCAGCTTCCAGGTTCTTGCTTTTTTCAC
The DNA here is from genome assembly GCA_948766235.1 of uncultured Oscillospiraceae bacterium. Lineage (GTDB taxonomy): Bacteria > Bacillota > Clostridia > Oscillospirales > Oscillospiraceae > Enterenecus. The sequence continues at coordinate 68,394 of CAQCFX010000001.1, forward strand.
GGCTCACGGTCTCCTCCGCAGCGGTTTTTTGGCCTATATGGCGGTTGACAGATTACCATGAAAAGCCATATAATAGTTATAATACGCTAAAGCGAGAAAGCTTCGGCAATGAAGGAGGAAAAACCATGGGAACTGAGCGCGTCTACAATTTCTCCGCCGGCCCGTCCATGCTGCCTTTCGAGGTACTGGAACGCGCGGGCGCCGAAATCACCAACTATCAGGGCTCCGGGATGTCCGTGATGGAGATGAGCCACCGCTCCAAAGTGTTCGACAAGATTTTCCAGGATACCAAGGCCAATTTCATCCGCCTGTTCCATGTGCCCGACAATTACAAGGTGCTGTTTTTACAGGGGGGCGCCTCCGGCCAGTTCTCCATGGTCCCGCTGAACCTCATCGGCAAAACCGGGAAGGCGGACTACGCCGTTACCGGCAATTTTGCCAGCATCGCCTATAAGGAGGCCAAGAAGTACGGCACAATAAGCTTGGCCGCCTCCAGCGAGGACAAAAATCACACCTATATCCCCCAGCAGAATCAGCTGAAGCTGGACAGCGAGGCCAGCTACTTCTACTACTGCGCCAACAACACCATCTACGGCACCGAATGGCAGTACGTGCCCGACACCGGGGATGTGCCCATCGTGTGCGATATGTCCTCCAACTTCCTGTCCCGGCCGGTGGACGTGTCCAAGTACGGCGTCATTTTCGGCGGGGCGCAGAAAAACCTGGCCCCGGCAGGGCTGACCATCGCCATCGTCCGGGAGGACCTGGCGGGCCATGAGCTCCCCTACACTCCGCTGATGATGAACTACAAGACCATGATAGACAAGGACTCCATGTACAACACACCCCCCTGCTGGTGCATCTATATGCTGGGTCTGGTGCTGGAATGGCTGGACTCCAAGGGCGGCGTGGAAGGCATGGAAAAAATCAAGCACGACAAGGCCGCGCTGCTGTACGACGTACTGGACAACTCCAAGCTGTTCACCTGCGCGGCGGAGAAAGCCAGCCGCTCCGACATGAACGTCACCTTCCGCTCCGTCAGCGAGGAGCTGGACGCCAAGTTTGTGAAGGAGGCCACTGCCGCCGGGTTCACCAACCTGAAGGGCCACCGCAATGTGGGCGGTATGCGGGCCTCCATCTACAACGCCATGCCTGTGGAGGGCGTGGAGAAGCTGGCGGACTTCATCCGCGCGTTCGACAAGGCCAACTGACATGAGCGAGCTGGAGCTGGCCCGGCAGATTGCCGGGGAGATCGTAGAGCGGAACACCGAACCTGTCCTGCGCTTTACCCTGGAGCAGGGCGAGCCGGGAATCTTCGGGAGCAAGGTGGGCGGCACGCCCTACCTGCCCCGTGACATGGCATGGCCGCTGGATTCCAACGGCATGGGGATGAGGCTGCTGGCCCAGGTGGACTGCGCCGCGCTGGAGGGACTGCCCGATTTCCCCCACAGGGGGCTTTTGCAGTTTTTCTTTGGCCTGGACGATGTGTTCGGCATGGACTTCGACGACCCGACGGCCCAGAAGGGTTTCCGGGTGCTGTATCACGAGACGGTGGATTCCGCCGTGACGCAGGCGGAGGTGCTGGCGAAGGAGGCGGAAGCCCCCCAGCCGGAGGGGGACACGAGATACTATACCCCCCTGTTCGGCGCTTACGGCATCCGCTTTGCCCCGGCGGCAGTCCAGCACATCAATAGTCAGGACTTCCGGGCCTGGGACCAGTTCCTGGCCCGGTGGAACGAGGGCCACGGCACGGATTTCAAGACACAGTGGGACTACTACCGGGCGACAAAAATCAACAAGGAGTTCCCCGCGCCCAAGGAAAAGGCCCCCTTTCACCAGCTGGGCGGCTACCCCTATTTTACCCAGGAGGACCCCCGCGCCGGAATTGACAACCCAATCACCGATTTGGATGTGATCCTGTTTCAGCTGGACAGCGATATGCTCAGCAAGGAGCAGGGCGGCGGCGACCTGGTGCTGTGGGGCGACTGCGGCGTGTGCAACTTTTTCATCAACCGGGAAGCGCTGAAGAAACGAGATTTTTCCCGAGTGTGTTATAACTGGGATTGCTGCTGACCGGCAGGAGGCATTATGATAACCGTAAGAATCATCACGGAAGCCCACAAGGCCGATATCAACCTCAAAAACCATCCTTTCAAGCTGTTCGGGCTGCTGCTGCCGTCCTACAACAACGGGAAGTGGGACTATACGCAGCTGCGCTTTCCAGCGGAAAACATCACGGAAATGTGCTTCCCCGACGAGGACTACGACTTTGAGGAAATGTCCCAAAACTCCATTTTCCTGGGCGCGTACGATGGCGATGCCTGCGTCGGGCTGGCCGTTTTGCAGCAGGACTTCTTCAAGTATATGTACCTGTACGACCTGAAGGTCGAACCCTCCTTCCGAGGAAAGGGCGTCGGCGCCATGCTGATTGAGCGGGCCAAGGAAATCGCCGCTGAGCAGGGCTATCGCGGGCTGTACACCCAGGGGCAGGACAACAACCTGGGCGCGTGCCTGTTTTATTTGAAAATGGGCTTTGAGATTGGCGGCCTGAATACAAACGTGTACAAGGGAACTCCCCAAGAGCACAAAAAAGACATCTTCTTTTACTGTGACGCGGAATAGAGGAAAGCACCCTTACTTTATAACGAGGTGAAAACCGTGTATAATATCAAAACCATGAACAAAATCGCGGCGGTGGGGCTGGAACGCCTGAGCGCCGAACACTACACTGTCGGCGACGATGTGGCCAATGAAGACGGCATTCTGGTCCGCTCCGCCAAGCTTCATGATTACGTATTCCCCGACAACCTCTGGGCCATCGCCCGGGCCGGGGCCGGGGTAAACAACATTCCTGTGGAGCGCTGCTCCGAATCCGGCGTGGTGGTGTTCAACACCCCCGGCGCCAACGCCAACGCGGTGAAGGAGCTGGTCATCTGCGCCATGCTTCTGGCCTCCCGTGATGTGATTGGCGGCGCGGCGTGGGTGAAGGCCCGGGTCGCCGACGGTGTGGAGGTGGCCGACGTGGTGGAGAAGGGCAAGTCCGCCTTCGTCGGCCCGGAGCTGTACCGCAAGACCCTGGGCGTGGTGGGTCTGGGGGCCATCGGCGCGCTGGTGGCCAACATCGCCCTCAGCCTGGGCATGGAGGTATACGGATATGACCCCTATCTGTCCGTGGACGCCGCTCTGCGGCTGGACCGGCACATCAAGGTGGTGAAGGAGCTGGACGCGCTGTACGCCAACGCCGACTACATCACCCTCCACCTGCCCTACATGGACGCCACTAAACACACCGTCAACGCCGCCGCCATCTCCAAGATGAAAGACGGGGTGCGCATCGTCAACCTGGCCCGGGGGGGCCTTGTGAACAACGCCGACATGATTGCCGCCCTCCAATCCGGCAAGGTGGCCCGCTATGTCACCGACTTCCCCGACAACGAAATTACCCTGGCCGAGGGCGTGGTGGCCATCCCTCACCTGGGCGCCTCCACCCCGGAGAGCGAGGACAACTGCGCCGTCATGGCCGCCAACCAGCTCAAGGACTTCCTGGAGAACGGCAACGTCAAGAACTCCGTGAACTTCCCCAATGTGATTATGGAGCGCTCCGGCGTGCAGCGCCTGTGCGTCATTCACCGCAACGTCCCCGCCGTGCTGGCCAACATCACCATCCAGCTCTCCAATGACGGAGTGAACGTGGAAAACATGACCAACAAATCCAAGGGCGATTACGCCTATACCATTGTGGACGTGGGCTCCCCCGTGGACGAGAGCGTAATCCACGACATTCGCACCGTCCCCGGCATTATCCGAATGCGGGTAATCTAAGATATGTCAAACCGCCCCGCGCTGAAATGCGCGGGGCGGTATTTTTTGCCCATGGGCCGAAACCAAAATCAGAGACAGCGTGATAATATAGGTGAAAGCAGCTTTCAAAGACCTGACAAGGAGCACCCCAAATGAGAGAAGAAATCATCCTGCGGAACATGCAGGCCCGGAACCCCGCCGGACTGGAGGCCCTGATGGACCGCTATCTGCCCTATGTGTCCGTCATTGTGTGGAACATTCTTCGAGACTGTATGTCTCTCGAGGACTGTGAGGAGACGGCCTCGGACGTCTTCCTGGCCGCCTGGGAGCAGGCCGAGCAGCTCCGCCCCGGCCACGTCAAGGGCTGGCTGGGGGCGGTAGCCCGGAACAAGGCGAAAAACAAACTGCGCCAGCGAGGGCAGGCCCTCCCACTGGTGGAGGATATCCTTGACCTGCCCGGCCCGGACGACCCCGCCGCCGCGCTGGAGCGGGCGGAGGAGCAGGCCCTGGTGCGCCGGGCGGTGTTCTCCCTGCCCGACCCGGACCGGGAGATATTCCTGCGGCACTACTACTACGCCCAGACCGTGCGGGAGGCTGCCGCCGCCATGGGGCTGAACGAATCCACCGTGAAAACCCGTCTGCGCCGGGGGCGCATCAAACTGAAAGAACTGCTGACGAAGGAGGAGCTGGCATGAACACACGCATTTCCGACCTGCTGGACGCTTACCGCGACGACAGCGTGGAGCTCTCCGGCAACACGCCCCTCTCGTCCGACCGGATTAAGGAGCTGACTATGAACAAAATCAATGGCACCAAAACCGTTAAAAAAGCCACCCGCTTCACCACCCGCCTGCTGGCGGCCGCTGCCGTCGCCGCCGCCCTCACCGTGTCCGCCATGGCGGTGAACTACGCCATCGGCGCGGGCGGGCTGATGCAGGGCCTTTTCGCCCCTGACGGCGAGAGCCTGTCCACCGGCCAGATTGAGACCCTGGACCAGATCGGCCGCACCTTTGAGGAGGACGCCGTCACCTGCAACGGGGCCACCATCACCCCCATCGCCGCCGTCGCCAGCGAAGGCACCCTCTACCTGCGCCTGCGCATTGAGGCCCCGGCGGGCACCGTCCTCCCCGACCGAAACTCCGACGCGGACGGCTACTACCAGCTGGACGGCCAGCAATGGCCGGAGGAGCAGATGACCCTGACCTTTTCGGAGGGGGACGAGGTCAAGGGCTACGGCTATGACCTGGAGTGGCAGCCGGACGATGATCCCACGGACAACGTGAAAGAAGTGGTCATCCGCTATATCTCCGCCGGAAGCGAGCCCGCCCAATTCAACGACGGCACAGCCAAATTTTTGACCATCCACGGGCTGTGGATTCAATCCGCCCAGCACGAGTACACCCCGGTGTTCACAGGGGAGTTTGTGTTTGAGGTCGGCACTCGATTCCAGCGCGGGGACATCCACATCGACTGCGGCGGCGTGTCCCACCAGGTCACCGACGGCTATGTCAACTATCTGGACACCATCACCCTCTCCCCCATCGACATCAGCTACACCTTCCGCACCACCCTGCGCTACGACAACGCCCTGGGTATGTTCCCTGCCGCCCCGGGGGAGCTGTGCGTCGTCATGAAGGACGGCGCGAAGCACTACGTCTACGACTACATGGAAGCCAACAATCCCCACCAGCCCACCCCCGGCTTCGACCCGGACACCATGATCGCCGACGGCCCCTATGGTCATCTGGACTCCCCCTACTGGACCATCACGGAGCATTTCACCTTCGACGAGCCCCTGGACCTGTCCCAGGTGGACCACATCCTGTTCGACGAGACCCACGTGTTCCCCATAAACCTGGACTGACACAAAATAAGGCCCCTCCCATCTCGGGAGGGGCCTTGCGCGTCTATTATGTGAGTTGAATGGACAGCAGGTACTGCCCATATGCCGTCATGGCCATGGGCTCGCCCAACGCGCGCAGCTGCCCCTCCGTAATCCAGCCCTGGCGGAAAGCGCACTCCTCGATGCACCCCACGTACCGCCCGCCGTGCTGGAGGGCATGGATGGTCTGGGCGGCGGTGAGCAGGCTGTCGGCGTTTCCCGCGTCCAGCCAGACGTAGTTATCCTCCAGAGGAATCACCCGCAGATTTTCCCGGCGCAGAAACGCCAGGTTTACATCGGTAATCTCCAGCTCTCCCCGGGCCGATGGGGTGAGCCGGCCGGCGATGTCCAGCGCCTCATTGGTGTAGAAGTACAGACCGGGGACAATATAGTTGGACTTGGGGTGCTTGGGCTTCTCCTCGATGGAGATGGCCTTTCCCTGCCCGTCAAACTCCACCACGCCGAAGGGCCGGGGGTCGTCCACCCGGCAGCCGAACACGGTGCCCCCTTGATTGTTCCGGGCGGCCTGGCGAAGGGTCTGCTCCAAATCCAGCGCCCAGAAAATATTGTCGCCTAAGACCAGGCACACGTCGTCCCCATCCAAAAACGCCCCGCCGATGAGCAGCGCGTCGGCAATGCCCCGGGCCACGGGCTGAACCGTGTACTGGATGGACATGCCCAGCTGGGAGCCGTCCCCCAAGAGCGCGGCGAAGGTATCCTCCTCGCCGGGGGGCACAATCACCAGCACCTCCCGAATGCCCGCCTGAATCAGCACCGACAGCGGATAGTAAATCATCGGCTTGTCGTACACGGGAAGCAGCGGCTTGCAGACAGGCCGAGTCATGGGATACAGACGGGTGCCCCGCCCCGCGGCCAAGATGATGCCCTTCATATGTAACCTCCCTGCGCCATGGCGCACACTTTGGATGTTGGATGGATTTATTATACAAAAGCCCGGAAGAAAAGTCAATGCGGCGCAGCGCCCCGTCCCTTGACTTTACGCTCATTCGGTTGTAAAATAAATGAAACTTAAAGTAAAGGAAATGATTCCCAATGGCAAAAATCGACATTATATCCGGCTTTTTGGGCGCAGGCAAAACCACCCTCATCAAAAAGCTGCTCTCTGAGGCGTATCAAGGCGAGAAGCTGGTGCTGATTGAAAACGAGTTCGGCGAGATCAGCGTGGACGGCGGCTTCCTCAAGGACAGCGGCGTGGAGATTTCCGAGATGTCCTCGGGCTGCATCTGCTGCTCCCTGGTGGGGGATTTCGGCAAGGCCCTGCAGGAGGTGGAGGAGCGCTTCCACCCCGACCGCATTCTCATCGAGCCCTCCGGCGTGGGCAAGCTGTCCGACGTGGTGGTGGCAGTGCAGAACACCGCCAAGGACAACCCCGCGCTGAAGCTCAACTCCTTTGTCACTGTGGCGGACGCCTCCAAGGTGAAGGTGTATATGAAGAACTTCGGCGAGTTCTACAACAATCAGATTGAGAGCGCCGGCACCATTCTCCTCTCCCGCACCCAGAATCTGACCCAGGAAAAGCTGGAGGCGGCGGTGGCGCTGCTGCGGGAGAAGAACCCCGCAGCCGTCATCCTCACCACCCCCTGGGACCAGCTGGACGGCAAAACCATCCTGTCCGCCATCGAAAAGACCTCCTTGGAGGAGGAGCTGCTGGCCCACATCCGCGCCGAGCACGAGGCGGAGCAGGCCGCCCACGCCCATCACCATCATGACCACGAACACGAACATGAGCATGACCATGAGCACCACCACGAGCATGAACATCATCATCATGACCACGAGCATGAACACGAGCACCATGAGCATGAGCACCATCATCACAACCACGAGCATCACGACCACGACCACGGCGAGGAGTGCTCCTGCGGCTGCCACGATCACGACCACCACGGCCATCACCATGCCGACGAGGTGTTTGCCAGCTGGGGCCGGGAGACGATAAAGCCCTTCGCCAAGGAGGAGCTGGAGCATATCCTCACCGAACTGGACCTGGGCGAGTGCGGCGCGATTTTGCGGGCCAAGGGCATCGTCCCCGCCGGGGACGGAACGTGGCTCCACTTCGACTACGTGCCCGAGGAGCATCAGGTGCGCACCGGCCCCGCCGACTACACCGGGCGGCTGTGCGTCATCGGCGCAGAACTGAAAGAGGACAAGCTGGCCGCTCTGTTCGGCCTGTAAGGGGACGAACCTATGGATATCCCTGTTTACCTGTTCGCCGGATTTTTGGACGGCGGAAAGACTACGTTTATCAACAGCACCCTCCAGGACGGCTTCGCCCTGGAAACGCCCACCCTCCTTCTGTGCTGCGAGGAGGGCGCGGAGGAGTACGACCCCAAGGCCCTGCGCAACGTCACAGTGGTGACGGTGGAGGAGGAGGCTCAGCTCACCCGGGACTTTCTCCAGCGGTGCGAGAAAAAGTACCGGCCCCGCCAGGTGATGGTGGAGTTTAACGGGATGTGGTCCCTGGGCCGGTTTTATCAGGAGACGCTGCCCAACAACTGGGTGCTGTATCAGATTATGACCATGGTGGAGGCCGCCACCTTTGACGTGTACGCCAAAAACCTGGGTCAGCTGATGATGGAAAAAATCACCAATGCAGACCTCATTGTGTTTAACCGCTGCGACGAGGCGCTGCGCGCCTCCCTGCGCCAGCGCAATCTGCGCATGGTCAACCGCCGGGCCAGCATCTATCTGGAAAACACCGACGGCACCGACGAGGAATACGCCGACGACAGCGTCTGTCCCTTTGACCTCACACAGGACATCATCGAAATTCCCGACGATGACTTCGGCGTGTGGTACGTGGACGTGATGGAGCACCCCGAGCGCTACGAGGGCAAGGCCATCCGGGCCAAGACGATGGTGTGCCACCTGCCCCAGTACCCCGGCGAGCTAATTCTGGGCCGGTTTGCCATGACCTGCTGCGAGGCGGACATCACCTTCCTGGGCCTGGTGGCCCGGGGAGACGGCTTCGATACCTATGAAAACCGCTCCTGGGCGGACGTGACGGGCGTAGTCCATTTGAAGCGGCACAAGGCCTACCAGGGGGAGGACGGCCCAGTGCTCACCGTCACCGCCCTGTCCCCCGCGGACAAACCCGCCCAAGAGGTCTTGACCTTCTGACCGCATCAAATTGGAGGACTGCCCGGAGTTTGACGCACTGCGGGAAAAGTACGGCCTGGACAAGCTGCAAACCGCACCCAAAAAATCCTGCCATGACGCAGCCGTGCTGGCCGCCCCGCCGGTGAGCCGTTGAACGGCGAGACGCCCCCTGTCTTGGGACAGGGGGCGTTTTTTCACATGATTGCCCTTCGCTGCGCATAAAGTGTACAAACCGAGCATCGGAGGGGTCGAAATGGAAGGAACAAAAATCATTTACCTGCGCCGAAAGGTGATTGCCGCCGGGGCCTGTCTCCTGGCGGCCGCTATGATGTTCTGGGTGGTGAACAACCCGGCGGTGGTGGGGGCGTCCGCCTCCACCCGGCAGCTGCCCATCTACTGCGTGCAGAAGGACTACAAGGTGCTGTCCATCAGCTTTGACGCCGCCTGGGGCAATGAGGACACCCAGCAGCTCATCGACATTTTGGGCAAATATAAGGTGAAGGCCACCTTTTTCGTGGTGGGGGAGTGGGTGGACAAATACCCCGAGTCGGTGAAGGCGCTGTCCGACGCGGGCCACGAGGTGATGGGCCACTCCAACACCCACGCCCACTTCAACAGCCTGTCCTCCCAGGAAATCGCCGACGACCTCAACGCCTGCAACGACAAGATTGAGGCGGTGACCGGGACGCGGCCCACCCTGTTCCGCTGCCCCTATGGGGAGTACGACGACCACGTGATTAACGCCGTGCGCTCCCTGGACATCGAGCCCATTCAGTGGGACGTGGACAGCCTGGACTGGAAGGACCTGTCCGCCGCCGACATCACCCAGCGGGTCACCTCCAAGGTGCAGCCGGGGTCCATCGTGCTGTTCCACAACGCCGCCAAGCACACCCCGGAGGCCCTGCCCGGCATCATTGAAAAGCTGCTCCAGGAGGGGTACACCTTCGTGCCTATCTCAGAGCTGATTCTGCCGGGCTGCTGCGGCCAGGACTATACCATCGACCACACCGGGCGACAGTGCCCCGGCGGAGCCTGAACCCACAGCTGCACAGCCGTCCGTCCCCGCCGGGGCGGGCGGCTGTATTTTTTCCTTGAAGAGCGGCCCTTGGCGCAGTATAATGGAAGAAACAGCCTGTGCGGGGAGGGAGATGCTATGACCGTCATCTACGGCGCGGCGGGAACGGACGGCCGGATGCTGGCCAGGCCCCTGCTGGCCGCCGCGGCGCGGGAACACTGGGGCTGGTCCGTCCTGCCGCCGGTGGAGCGCTCCCCCCGGGGCAAGCCCCTGTTCGCCGGGCGGCGGGACCGCTGGTTCTCCCTGTCCCACAGCGGGGGACTGGCTCTGTGCGCCCTGTCCGACAGCCCTGTGGGC
>CAQCFX010000002.1:0-639 GCA_948766235.1 uncultured Oscillospiraceae bacterium
GCTATGACCGCCTGCCGGTGGACGATGCCGTGGTGGAGCGCTGCGCGGCGTACATCGAGACCCAGCGGCCCATCGGCGCAAAGGTTACCGTGGCGTCCGCCACGGCCTGCCCCATCCGCATCGCGGCGCGTTTGACGCTTCTGCCCACTGCGGCCCCCGCCGCCGTGGCGGACAAGCTTCGGGAGCTGACGGCGCAGTATCTGGCCGAGACGGCCTTCCAGGAGTTCGTGGTCTACGCCCACCGGGTGGGGGCGCTGCTGATGTCCATTGACGGCGTGCTGGACTACAGCGGGCTGACCATCAACGGTCGGGAGGGAAACCTGACGCTGGACGGGGACAGCGTGCCGGTGCTGGAGGGGGTGGAGATGACGTGAGAGAGCTGATGGAGTGGCTGCCGGAGAACTATCCGGCCAGCCGGGAGACCGTGGCGTTCCAGGAGGCGATTCAGCCCGAGATCGGAGAGCTGTGGCGGCTGCGGGAGGAGTTCCTGCTCCAGCTCAACCCCTATACGGCCACCTGGGGGCTGCCTCTTTGGGAGCGGGCCCTGGGGCTGACGGCCGGTAGCGCCCTGGAGACCGATGTGCGCCGGCGGGCGGTGGTGGCCAAGCTCCAGGGGCTGGGCACCACCACCGTGCAGGT
>CAQCFX010000002.1:711-2540 GCA_948766235.1 uncultured Oscillospiraceae bacterium
GGGTGGAGCTGGAGACGGACGGAGGAGAGGCGCTGCCCAACGGGGCGCTGCCCCTGCGGGAGCGGCTGGAGGCGATTATGCCGGCGCACTTGGATTGGCAGGTGCTGATCCGCACCTGGGCGCAGTACGTTGTCCGCGTGGCCGCGGGCCCGCGCTGCTCTACGTCGGCCCCGCCGAAGCGGACCATGGAGATGCCGCCGCAGCATATCCGCTACGGGATCGGGATGGGTCCAAAATTTTCTGAGACCACCGCCCCTATATATTTTGAGGAGCCCCGCAGCGCTGCGGTGGCCTGCGCCGGCAGGCTGGGCGGGCCGGTGTCCGCGATTACGGCGCTGCCGGAATTTCAAAGGAGGTAAGACTTATGGGCTATGCAAGTACGCTCACCCAGGCCGGATTTGCACTTCAGGCCAAATTGTTCGCCCAGGGAGGCGACCTGCACATCACCAGGGTGGCGGTGGGCAGCGGAATCCCCGCCGACGGGGCGGACCTGACCGAGATGACGGCGCTGGTGCAGGAGCGCAGCGCGGCCACGTCCACCACCCCTGTGCGCCGGGGCTGCGCGGTGGATTTTTTCATCGAGTACCGGCCGGACCTGAACCCGGATATCACCGAGGCGTTCCAAATCACGGAATATGGCGTGTTCGGGCTGGGCGCGGAAGGGGAGGAGCAACTGCTGTTTTACGGCGATGTGAGCCATTTCCCGGAGACGGCGGTGCCGGCGCAGTACGGCGGGTCGGTGCGGCGCTATCCCGTCCATGTGGAGATTGGGGCCAAGGCCGGAGCGGTGCTGGATTATCCCGCCGGGGCGTGGTGCACCTACGAGGATATGGCCGCGATGGCGGGTGCTCTGGCCATCCGTCAGGTAGACCTGACCCTCCCCACGGATGGCTGGACGCAGGACGCGGAGGGGCGGTATGGGTACCGCATTGAGCTGCCGGTGGATGGGGTGACGGGGGAAACGATCCCCAGCGCCACCATCTTGCCGGACAGCGAGGAGACAGCCATAGAGTGCGGGCTGTGCAATGCGGCGCAGACGGGGGACGGTGTGGTAATCTTCCGTGCCGGAACCATTCCCGCCCGGGAGATCGCCCTGTCTTTGGCTCTGCTGCGGGACAGTACGGGGCTGGTGCTGTCCACGAGCGCTGGAAACGTGTCTCTGCCCATGGCCACCCAGACCTCTCCTGGGGTCGTGAAGCCCGGACCGGGGCTGCTGGTGGACGGGGAGGGCACCCTTTCCGCGGATGTGGTCAGCGACGCCGCGGCGAAAGACGTGCTTGACAGTGTGTTCGGCGTCAGCAAATAACTACAGCGTCATCGGGCCGGAGGTCCGCTGAACAAATAGAAAAATTTAGGAGGAAATCAGTATGGAAATGGACAAGAGCAAGCTGACCAAGCTGTCCGCGCTGGAGGACCTGGCGCGGCGGGCCAAGGCGTCCACCGACGCGGTGGGCGAGCGGGTGAGCGCCCTGGAGGAGAGCGTGCCCACAAAAGTGTCCCAGCTGACCAACGACAGCAAGTTCCAGACCGAAACTGAGGTGGCCGCCGCCGTGGCCGGCGCGGACCACCTGAAGCGCAAGATCGTGCCCAGCGTGGACGCCATCGACAAGACCGCCGCCGATGCCGCGCAGTACATCTACATGATTCTGAAAAGCTCCGCCAAGACCGGGGACAAGTACGACGAGTACATGGTGATTGACGGCGAGGTGGAGCGGGTGGGCGATTGGGCTGTGGACCTGTCCGGCTATGTGGCCGCGGAGGAGGGCAAGGGATTGTCCGCCAACGACTACACCGACGAGGATAAAGCCAAGCTGGCGGGGCTGGCGGTG
>CAQCFX010000002.1:2556-50898 GCA_948766235.1 uncultured Oscillospiraceae bacterium
AGCGAGGAGGAGGTCGCCCAGGTGCTGGACAGCGTGTTCGGCGCGGCGGCCCAGGCGTAAGCGTGCAATCCCAAAGGGGGAGGGCGGAACCCCGCCCTCCCCGGCAAGGAAGGAGTGAATCAGCATGGCATACGGCTCGGTAAACACCTCCGGCGCGTCCGAGCGGAAGGTGAAGGCCCTCCAAACACGGGTGGAGAGCCTGGAAAAATCCCTGATCGGGCAGGAAAAGCTCACCGGGGGTACGGACCCCACGGCACAGACGGTGGCCCAGGAGGGGCAGGTGTACATCAACACCGCCACCGGGAAAGAGTTTGTGTGCACTGCCGTCACCGAGGAGGGGACGGCGTGGGAGGAGCGGACAAGCCCGCAGATAAAGCTGGATATCTTTGCCGCTGGGGAGTCCCCGCCCGAGGACATCAAGCTGCTGTGGATCGACACAGACCCTGAAAGCGGCGGCTTGAAGTATCACAACGGCGCCGGGTGGGTCCACGTGCCGGTGGCGTACACGTGATGAGAGGTGATTTTGGATGAGTGTGGTAAAAGCGGACCGGTTCACGGCGCTGAAGGCCAAGGTAAAGGCCGAAATGCTCCGGCGAAACCAGTCCGGCAGCGTGGCGGCCTACGGCGGCAGCGAATACGACTATGCCCAGCCGCCCGAAAAGGGCGGGTTGGTGCGCAGCGAGCACCGGGAGAAGGTCATCACCCCCATGCGGGCGGTGAACAGCGATTTGGTGGGCGAGGCGCAGGGCGCGGCCATCGGTGAGGAGGAGCTGGCCGACCTGGAGACCCGCGTGGGCGTATGGGCGGCGCGGACCATCACCGACCGAAGCGGCAGCGACTGTAAGTCGGGGTGCACCGGGACGTGCTACACGGGCTGCGTCACCGGGTGTCAGGGCTGTGGTAGCGGGTGCCCTACGGGATGCTCTGGCTGTGGGAGCGGGTGTCCCACAGGATGCTCAAACTGCGGGAGCGGGTGTTCCACGGGATGCTCAAGCTGCGGAGGCAAGTGCGGAAGTGACTGTACTTCTGAGTGTGATAGCGCTTGTACTGATACGTGTGGCACAAGCGGCTGTAGCTTTTCCTGCAACCAAGGCTGCGGTCAAGGGTGCGGGATGACTTGCACCTACCAGTGTATTACAGCCTGCAACAATGGTTCAGGTTAGTTAGAACACAGTGGTTATATAAACAATACAGGAGGAATTTGAAATGAATGATAGCATTTTGACAAGTATTAAGGAAAAAGCTGACTACCTGAGCGTAGCTGAGGCAGTCACAGGCACGAAACAGGAATATTCGGAGGAAGACGTAGCGCAGCTGCTGGCGGTATACGAGGAAAAGATGAAGGTGGCCTATGGCCTGACGGACAAGGCCATGGTAAAGCTGTTCCTGGTGTTGGACACGGCGGACCGGGACGGGGACGTGAAGGACGCGCCGCTGCTGAATCTGGCGGGGGAGGCGGACCAAAACGGCCTGACGGTGCTGGCCGAGATGTGCCGGGACCACAGCGGTGCGCCCGAGCTGGCTGTCCAGGCGAAAAACGCGGCTCTGGCCGGGGACATGGACCAGGGGCTGGCCCTGGCGCTGGCCCGCGCGGCGCTGGATTCTCTGGCCGGACGGCGGGACCTCAAAGCATACCGGGCGGACATCAACGCTCTGCTGGACTTTTTGGGCGGGGCGGATGAGAGCAAATTTTATCAGGCCAGTATGTTCCTGTGGGGGGTGCGGGCGAAATGGATGAACTGACCATCCGTCTGCCGGAGGAGACGGTAAACTACCTCCAGCGGCTGGACTATGAGATCGGGGGCCTCCAGGTGCTCCACACCCATGCCCTGAACGCGGGGACGCCTCTGGAAAAGCGCATGGAAATTAGGCGGGAGTTCCAGGAGCGCTTTGCCGAGTACCAGCTGGCGAAAAACGCCATGTGGGAGGAGTTTGCCCCTAAGTTCCCCCATGCCAAGCGCTGGTGGGTAGACTTCCAGACGGGGCTTCTGCACGTGGAACAGGAGGCCGGCCATGAATGACGAGCGGCGCAATGCCCGCCAGTTCCAAAACATTTATCCCCATTATTACCCCGAAAAGGCGGTCAAAACGGTGACATTTATTGTCACCCACCAGTGCAATCTGCGCTGCTCCTACTGCTACGAGGGGCACAAGGGCGACGAGAGAATGAGCCTGGACACGGCCAAAAAGTGCGTGGACCTGCTGTTCGCCGAGGACGCCCGGAACTCCGAACTGGTGAACGAGACGGACGCCAACGGCCTGATCGTTGAGTTCATCGGCGGCGAGCCTTTCCTCGAAATCGACCTCATCCGGGACACCATGGCCTACTTTTTGGACCGGGCCATTGAGCTCAAGCACCGCTGGGCTACCCGGTACATGGTGAACATCTCCACCAACGGCACCCTGGGGGACGATCCCCGCGTGAAGCAGTTTATCAAGGAGTACGCCGGGCGGCTGTCCATCGGCGTGACCATCGACGGGGACAAGGCCGCCCACGACGCCTGCCGGGTGGACTGCAACGGCTGCGGGTCCTACGACAAGGCCATCCAAATGTTCCGGGAGGTGTCCGGCCCGGACGGCAAGCGCACCACCAAATACACCATCGCCCCCGGAAACCTCCGCCTGTTTGCCTCCTCGGTGCGCCACCTGGTGCTGGAGGAGGGGGTGGACACCCTCAACTGCAACTGCGTGTATGAGGAGGGGTGGACCATGGACCACGCCCGGGAGCTGTACCGCCAGCTCGAAGAGGTGTCCGACATGGCGCGGGAGAGCGGCACGGACACGTACATCTCCATCCTGGACTGGGAGGCGGGGAACCACCTGACGGACGGGGAGACCCAGAACTGGTGCGGCGGGGACGGGCGAATGCTCAGCTTTGACGTGGACGGGACGGTGCTGCCCTGTATGCGCTACTCTACCCTGTCCATCCCGGCGGACGTACAGCCCGTGTACCGCATCGGGGACGTGGACAGCGGCATTGCCGTGCGGGAGGACGACGCCGCGCGGTTGGCCACCCTGCGCTCCATCACCCGGCAGAGCCAGAGTGAGCAGCGCTGTTTGGACTGCCCAATCAATTTGGGGTGCGCCTGGTGCACGGCGTACAACTACGAGCGCACCGGCACGCCCAATCAGCGGGTGACCTACATCTGCGAGATGCACAAGGCCCGTGTGCTGGCCCAATGCTACCATCACAACAAGCTGCACCTGAAGGACCACTCCCATGAACCCAAGCGGCTCAACATCCCGGAGGAGTGGGCGCTGGAAATCGTTGACCGGGACGAGTGGGAGCGGCTGAAGGAGCTGGAGCGGGCGTGTTTCAAGGAGTGATTTAAGTGGAAAAGCTGACCAATTTGGACCACTTGCGCCGGAGCGCGGCAAGGTCCAAGGAGCTGATCGGCGAGGTGGCCCAGGCCGCTGCCCAGGCGGTGAGGGAACTAGCGGAGGCGGTGGAGGACAGCGTCTCCGTGAAAGAGGTGACCCAGGCGGAGTACGACGCGCTGACTGACGAGGAAAAGCAGGCGGCGGTGCTATATGTGCTGTCGGACGGCGGGGGAGAGAGCGAGGCCCCCGCCGCCGGCGTACTCAGCTTTAACGGACGCCGGGGGGACGTCGTGCCCCGTGACGGCGACTACACCGCCAAAATGGTGGGAGCGGACCCCGCGGGGTCCGCCCAGGCGGCGTTGAAGGCTATGCTCGAAGCCATGAAAGGCATCGTTCCGTCCGGGGTCATTTGGATTTGGAACGGGGCGGACGCGGTGCCGGAGGGTTGGGCGCTGTGCGACGGGTCCAATGGGACGCCCGATCTGCGGGGGAGATTTGTGCTGGGGTGCTCGGACGATTACGCACAGGGGAGCGTGGGCGGCGAGGAGGAGCACAAGCTGGTCGCAGCCGAGATGCCCAGCCACTCCCACGTACAGCGGGTTACCACGTCGCCCACAAGCACCTCGTCCGCCGCGGTGACACAATACCGCCGAATTACGGGTACGCAGACGACCAGCACGGCGTACACCTATGCCACCGGGTCCACGGCTTCCGCGTCCACAGGCGCAAGGACTACCGTTTCCACAGCGGCCAGCGGCAGCGGAAACGCCCACAACAATATGCCGCCCTATTACGCGCTGTGCTACATTATGAAGCTGTGAAAAAACCGCCCTGTGAGGGCGGCGGAAATTGACAAAAAGCGGCGCTGTGGTATAATGCGTACAGGCGCTGTTACATATGGCGGTTAGCCACTCCCTTGCGAAAGGGGGTGATGCTCATGGGAGACGGACGCGGGGCGCAGGCCCTGCGTGTCCTGATATGGTTCATCATCGTGCTTGCGCTGATGATAGCCACGGCCCCAAAAGCGTGTTGACCGCTCGGCTGGCATCCAAGCGGTCAACATAGGTTAAGTTGATTGACGAGGGCTAACCGCTGTAACAGCGCCCTTATATTCATTATACCGCACCGTCCGGCTTTGTCAAGCAGGGCGGCGCGGTTTTTTATCAAAGGGGAAACAGGAACATGGAAATCAAATATAAAGGCCAGTCGCTGGGGGCTGGCGGCGTAGCCATGGCGGTGTCCGAGCACAACCTGGACGGGGAGGCGCACAACGATATCCGGGCGCTTTGCGCGGAGCTGAGAGCGCGGGCGGAGAGCCTGGAAAAATCCCTGACGGGGCTGCCGAAGCTGGCCGGACGGACCAATCCCACGGCGCAGACGCAGGCCCAGGAGGGGCAGGTGTACCTCAATACCGCCACCGGGCAGGAGTTTGTGTGCACCGCTGTCACCGAGGAGGGGACCGTGTGGGAGGAGCGGGCGGCCGCTGCGGTGAAAATGGACATCTTTGCTGCGGGGACGCAGCCGCCCGAGGACGCCAAGCTGCTGTGGATTGACACCAATCCCTCCACCGGCGGGCTGAAATACTGGAACGGAACCGGGTGGGTTCACGTGCCGGTGGCGTACACGTAAAAAAGGAGGAACTTAGCAATGGAAAGCAGCATCATCGTGGCGGCTGTTATAATGCGCGATATCTTACGATAAAGACTGCGTGGAAGATTTGCGGCTTTACCCCACTGTCAGCTCCCAGGCCGTGATTGACCGGGCCATCAGCCTGAAAGCAGGGCAGGCTGAGCTGCTGTATGCTTACATCGACGTGGAGCCTGTGGGCTTTAACCGGGGCTTCTTCACCGTGGACGTGCGCTACTTCTACCGCGTGACCGCCGACGCCTTTGTGGGCGCGGCCCGGCCGGTATCCATCTGCGGGCTGGCGGTGTTTGATAAGCGGGCCATCCTGTTTGGCAGTGAGGGAAACGCCAAGGTGTTCTCCTCCAACAGCAGGGTGGACGACCTGGACGAGCAGAACCTGATGAGCACGAACCTGCCCGTAGCGGTGGTGAACTCCGTGGACCCCATCATTCTGAGTATGCGTCTGTCTGACCCCTGCGAGACGCCGGTATGCGCCTGCGGCGACGCGGCCGAAGTGCCCGCGGGCATTGCCGGGTGCTTCCCCGGCGAGCTGAACATGGGGGGCGAGGGACGGCGGGTGTACGTCACCCTGGGCCAGTTCTCCATTATCCGCTTGGAGCGGGACAGTCAGCTGCTGATCCCGGCCTACGACTACTGCATGCCCAGCAAGGAGTGCACCGCCAGCGGCAGCGAGGAGGACCCCTGCGCCATCTTCCGCCAGGTGCAGTTCCCCATGGAGGAATTCTTCCCGCCCAATACCATTGCGCCCCCGGAGGGCTATCAGGAGACCAAAAACTATTGTACCTGTGGATAATTCACGGGAGCGGGGCGGCTTGTCCGTCCCGCTCTTTAAATTTTCATGAAGTCTATTCTCTTTTTCGCCAAAACGTGGTAGAATAGCAGAGCAAAAACAACTGCCGGAGGGTGCTGTATCATGGATTGGAACAAGCTGTATGACCGTCTGAAGGCGGAGGTCCCGTCCCTGGAGCTGCGACGGGACGAGCCCATGTCCCGCCACACCTCCTTCCGGGTGGGGGGGCCGGTGCCCGTGATGGCCCTGCCCAAAAATGAGGCCGAGGTCCAGCAGGTCCTGTCTGTGGCGGCGCTGGAGTTCGAAGTGCGCCCCTTTTTCATGGGCAAGGGTTCCAATCTGCTGGTGAGCGACGAGGGGGCGGACCTGCTGGTGATGAAAGCCTGCGACGGCCTGGACCGCCTGGAGCTGGAGGAGGAGGGCAGGACCTGGGACGCCGCCCGCCCCAACGGGCGCACCATCATCGCCGGGAGCGGGGTTTCCCTGGCCCGGCTGTCCAATTTCGCTTTGGAGCAGGGCCTCACCGGGCTGGAGTTCGCCCAGGGCATCCCCGGCAGTGTGGGAGGCGGCGTGTACATGAATGCCGGGGCCTACGGCGGGGAGATGAGCCAGGTAATTTCCAGCGTGTCCTCTGCAAGCTGTCCCTCCGAGGAGTTTGTGCGGGAGCACGTCAATCCCCAATTCTCCTACCGCCACAGCCAGTTCCAGGAGCAGGACGAGTTCATTCTTCGTGCCTATTTCACGCTGGAGCCGGGGGACCCGGCGGAAATCAAAGCGAAAATGGACGATTTCGCCCAGCGCCGCCGGGAGAAGCAGCCCCTGGAATACCCCAGCGCGGGCAGCACCTTTAAGCGCCCCGCGCCCATGGACGGGCAGCCCGTCTACGCCGCCGCTCTGATTGACCAGTGCGGGCTGAAGGGGCTGAGCGTGGGCGGGGCCCAGGTGTCGGAGAAGCACGCAGGCTTTGTGATTAACCGAGGCGGGGCCACCTGTGACGACATTGTGAAGCTCATGGCTCAGGTCCGGGAGCGGGTGTTCCGGGAGACCGGCGTCACGCTGGAGCCGGAGGTGCGCTATCTGGGAATGGAGGGAGAAGGATGGAATTTCTGATTGTATCGGGGCTGTCCGGGGCGGGCAAGTCCACCGTTATGTCCATCTTGGAGGACAGCGGCTATTTCTGTGTAGACAACCTGCCCCCGGTGCTCATTCCCAAGTTCGCCGAGGTGTGCATGGCGGGCACGGGGGCCTATGAGCGGGTGGCCATGGTGTGCGACATTCGGGGCGGAGAGACGTTTGACGGTCTGTTTCAAGCGATGGACGCGTTAAAGGCCATGCAGTTTCAATATAAGGTGCTGTTTGTGGATGCGGACGACGCCGCCATCATCAAGCGCTATAAGGAGACCCGCCGCAGCCACCCCCTTATGGGGGAGACGGGCAGCCTGTCTCGGGCGGTGGAGCGGGAGCGGGCGGCCATGGAGCCGGTGCGCGCCCACGCGGACTATGTGATTACCACCACATCGCTGCCGGTGCGCAAGCTGCGGGGCCAGGTGCTGGATATGTTTGCGCCCAACCGAAAGAGCGTCAATGAAATGAGCGTTACCGTAACCTCCTTCGGATTTAAGTATGGCCTGCCGCTGGAGGCGGACCTGGTGTTTGACGTGCGCTTTCTGCCCAACCCCTTTTACATCGACGAGCTGCGGCCGCAGACAGGGCTGGACAAGGGAGTGGCGGATTACGTGTTTGCCAATCCCACCGCCCAGGAGCTGCTGGAGCGGCTGCGGGGGCTGATGGATTTTCTGCTTCCTCATTTTGTAGAGGAGGGTAAAAGCGCCCTGGTGATTGCGATTGGCTGCACGGGAGGCCGGCACCGTTCGGTGGCGGTGACCCACGCGCTGTGCGAGTACATCCAGGGCCTGGGCTATGCCGCCGGTGAGACCCACCGGGATATGACGAGGGCGTAATATGGGAGAGCTGAAAGGTTACAAGGGCCCCGCCATCGTGGCCCTGGGCGGCGGCCACGGGCTGTCCGCCATTTTGCGGGGATTAAAACTGTATACCGACGACCTCACCGCCATTGTCACCGTGGCGGACGATGGGGGCGGCTCGGGGGTGCTGCGGGAGGATTTGGGAATGCCCCCGCCCGGCGATATTCGCAACTGCATGGAGGCGCTGGCGGACACCGAGTCGCTGATGCAGCAGCTGCTGGCCTACCGTTTTCCGGACGGGCGGCTGGCGGGGCAGGCCTTCGGCAACCTGCTGCTGGCGGCGCTGGACGGCATCTCCGATTCCTTTGACCAGGCGGTGGCCCGGATGAGCCAGGTGCTGGCCATTTCCGGGCGCATCCTGCCCGTGACCAACGCCAACGTTCAGCTGGAAGCGGCCTTTGAAAACGGGTCCAGCGTGCGGGGGGAGTCCCGCATTTCCGCCGCCAAAAAGGAGCAGAACTGCCGCATTCACCATGTGCGCCTGCTGCCGGAGCACACGCCGGCCCTGCCTGCGGCGGTGGAGGCCATCCGCCGGGCGGATGTCATTTTGCTGGGGCCGGGGAGCCTGTATACCAGCGTGATTCCAAACCTGCTGGTAGACGGCATCTCCGAGGCCATTTCTGACAGCGGCGCGCTGAAGATTTATGTGTGCAATATCATGACCCAGGATGGAGAGACCGAGGGGATGACCGCCCAGGACCACGTGGCCGCGCTGCTGGAGCACGGCGGGCCGGGGCTGGTGGATTTGTGCCTGTGCAACTCCGATTCCGTTGGGCCGGCGCTGCTGAAGCGCTATTCCGCGGAGGACGCAGAGCCTATGCGGGTGGACCGGCGGGAGATGGAGCTTTTGGGGGCCGAGGTGGTGTTCCGGCCGCTGATGGATTTGGAGTGCGGCTACGCCCGCCACTGCGGGGTGAAGGTGGCCCAGGCGGTGGTGGAGCTTTATCAGCAGCGGGCGGACACCAAAATTTTTTGATTGCTGGAAAGAGGTGAGGGACTGTGGCCTTTTCCGCCAATGTAAAGCAGGAGCTGTGCCGGCAGCGGGTGGACCGCCGCTGCTGCGCACAGGCGGAGGCCTACGGTATCCTGCTGTTTTGCAGTGTGTTTCATACCCGTCAGGCCCGGATTGTCACCGAGTGCCCCGCGCTGAAGGAGCGTTTGCCAATTTTGTTCCGCAGGGCGTTTCAGCTGTCCTTTGACCAGCTGCCGGAGCCGGGGGAGGGGAAGGGAGCCTTTTTGATTGAGGACCCGGACAAACTGAGAACGATGTTTCACGCCTTTGATTTGGAGTGGGACGGCTCGGTATCCCTTCATATTAATTTGGCCCGGCTGGAGGAGGAACACTGCCGCACGGCGTTTCTGCGCGGTGCCTTTCTGGCGGGAGGGTCGGTGACGGACCCCATGAAGGGCTATCACCTGGAGCTGGCTACCTCCCACTACCACGTGGGCCGGGAACTGCCCGCCCTGCTGCGGGAAGCGGGCTTTGAGCCCAAGGAGACGGACCGCAAGGGGAACCGGGTAATCTACTTTAAGCAGAGCGACCATATCGAGGATTACCTGACCTTTCTGGGGGCGCCGGTGTCCGCCATGGCGGTGATGACCGCCAAGCTGGAGCGGGACCTGCGGGGCAGCGTCAACCGCCAGGTGAACTGCGACAGCGCCAACCTGGACAAGACGGTGGCGGCGGCAAGGGAGCAGCTGGCGGTGATTGAGCGCTTGCAGGAATCGGGGCGGCTTGACGCCCTGCCGGACAAGCTCAAGGAGGCGGCGCGCCTCAGAATGGAAAACCCGGAGCTGAACCTGAGCCAGCTGGCGGCGCTGTGCTCGCCAACTGTGAGTAAGTCGGCGCTGAACCATCGGATGCGCAAGCTAATGGAGCTGGCGGAGGGAGGAAGAAAAACATGAAAAAATGGAAAGAATGTCCGTGGTATGTATGGATTTTTTCGTTTTTAGCCGTATTTGTGCTGATTATGATTTCAATGTTCCACTTTGTGGCCCGTCTGTTCCGGGGCGAATTTCGGTTGGAGCTGTGGCTCCGATTCTGTGGAGAGGCGCTGCTGGACTGGTTCGTGTTTTTTATGCTGCCTATGATGGTACTGGCGGTCGTGGTAGGGAGCTTGGCCCCCGGACTGTGGAACTGGCTGGGTTTCCCTTTGCTGTACGTGCTGGGCCTGTATCCCGCTGTGCGGATGTGGCACTGGCGCAAGGAAAATTTGTGACGTAGAAATGGAGGCTGCCCCATGGCGTTTACCCACTTACATCTCCATACCGAATATTCCCTCCTGGACGGGGCCTGCCGCATCGAGCAGCTGGTTCAGCGGGTGAAGGAGCTGGGCCAGACCGCCGTGGCCATCACCGACCACGGGGTGATGTACGGCGTGATTGACTTTTACCGGGCCTGCAAGGCGGCGGGGGTGAAGCCCGTCATCGGGTGCGAGGTCTATGTGGCCCCCCGCACCCGGTTCGACCGGGTCCATGAGCTGGACGGCTCCGCGCGGCACCTGGTGCTGCTGT
Source organism: uncultured Oscillospiraceae bacterium (assembly GCA_948766235.1). Taxonomy (GTDB): domain Bacteria; phylum Bacillota; class Clostridia; order Oscillospirales; family Oscillospiraceae; genus Enterenecus. Next base: position 12,814 of record CAQCFX010000002.1, read on the forward strand.
GCCGGAACGAGCAGGGCTACCGCAATCTGAGCTACATGGTATCCATGGCCTTCACCGAGGGCTTTTACATCAAGCCGCGAATTGATATGGAGCTTCTGCGCGGGCACAGCGAGGGACTGATTGCGCTGTCCGCCTGTTTGGCGGGGGAGATTCCTCGCAGGCTGAGAAATGGCGACTATGAGGGGGCAAAGGCCCACGCCCTTGAAATGAGGGAGCTGTTCGGGGAGGACGGCTACTATCTGGAAATCCAGGACCACAGGATTCCGGAACAGCAGGTGGTCAATGCGGGCATTATGCGGCTGAGCCAGGAGACGGGCATCCCCATGGTGGCCACCAACGACTGCCATTATCTGACCCGGGAGGACGCGGAGATGCAGGATGTGCTGATGTGCATCCAGACGGGCAAGCTGGTGGAGGACGCTGAGCGGATGCGCTTTGAGACGGACGAGTTTTATGTCAAGAGCGAGGACGAGATGTGCGCCCTGTTTCCCAACTGCTCCGAGGCCATTGACAACACGCAGAAAATTGTGGACGCGTGCAATGTGGAGTTTGAGTTTGGGAAATACCACCTGCCCGAGTTCAAACTTCCGCAGGGCTGGAACGATTCCGCGGCCTATCTGCGCCATCTGTGCCAGGAGGGATTTGCCCGGCGCTATCCCAACGGCGGGGAAGACAAGCGCAGGCAGATGGACTATGAGCTGGGCATTATCCAGCAGATGGGGTTTGTGGACTACTTCCTGATTGTGTCCGACTTCATTGGCTACGCCAAGCGCCAGGGTATCCCGGTGGGTCCGGGGCGGGGGTCCGGGGCGGGGTCCATTGTGGCCTACTGCCTGAGCATTACCGACGTGGACCCAATGAAATACAGCCTGATTTTTGAACGGTTTTTAAATCCGGAACGGGTTACCATGCCTGATTTTGACGTGGATTTCTGCATCCGGCGCAGACAGGAGGTCATCGACTACGTGTCCCGGAAGTACGGAAAGGACCATGTGGTGCAGATTGTCACCTTCGGCACCATGAAGGCCAAGGCCGCCATTCGGGACGTGGGGCGGGTGCTGAACTTTCCCTATGCCGAGGTGGACAACATTGCCAAGCAGGTGCCCTTCGACCTTAAAATGACGCTGGATAAGGCGCTGGTGCTGTCTAATGGATTGAGAGATCTGTACAATGGAGACGAGCGGGTCAAGCGGCTGGTGGACATGGCCCGGAAGATTGAGGGAATGCCCCGCAACGCCTCCACCCACGCGGCGGGCGTGGTCATCACCAAGCGCCCGGTATACGAGTACGTCCCGCTGGCCACCAACGACGGACAGCCGGTGACCCAGTACACCATGGTGACCATTGAGGAGCTGGGCCTGCTGAAAATGGACTTTTTGGGCCTGCGAAACCTGACCATTTTGGACGACGCGGTAAAAATGGTGCAGAAAACCAAGCCCGGCTTCAGGTTGGAGGATATTCCGGACGACGACCAGGAGGTCTACCAAATGCTGTCCGATGGGCGGACCTCCGGGGTGTTCCAAATGGAGTCGGCAGGGATGACCAGTGTGTGCGTGGGGCTGAAGCCCAAGAGCGTTGAGGATATCTGCGCCATCATCGCCCTGTACCGTCCCGGCCCTATGGAATCCATTCCCAAATTTCTGGCCTGCGCCCATGACCCCAAGCAGGTGACCTATAAGCACCCCCTTCTGGAGCCTATTTTGTCCAATACCTATGGCTGCATTGTCTATCAGGAGCAGGTGATTGAGATTTTCCGCCGTCTGGCGGGATATTCCCTGGGGCAGGCGGACCTGGTGCGCCGGGCGATGAGCAAGAAAAAGGAGAAGGACGTTCAGCGGGAGCGGAAGTTTTTCATTCATGGCGACCCGGAGCGGAATATCGCCGGGTGCGAGGCCAACGGCATTGCGGCGCCGGTGGCGGAGTCCATTTATAATGAGATTAACGACTTTGCCCATTACGCTTTCAACAAATCCCATTCCATGGCCTACGCCATTGTGGCTTATCAGACGGCGTGGTTCAAATACCGCTACCCCAGGGAGTATATGGCGGCACTGCTTACCTCGGTGCTGGATTCTCAGGACAAGGTGGCGGAGTATATCGCTGAGTGCAGGGAGAACGGCATCGCTCTGCTGCCGCCGGATATCAACGAGTCGGGCGCGGCCTTCACGGTGTCGGGAAATAATATCCGCTTTGGGCTGGCGGCGCTGAAGGGGGTGGGGCTGGGCTTCACCAACGCGGTGCTGAACGAGCGGGAGCGGGGAGGCCCGTTTATCTCCTTTGCGGAGTTCTGCTCCCGGATGTACGAGTGCGATTTGAACAAGCGGGTGCTGGAAAGCCTGATTCGCTCCGGCTCCTTTGACAGCATGGGCTGCCGCCGCTCGCAGCTGCTCAAGGTGTACGAGCAGGTGGTTGATTCTATCAGCCGGGACCGGCGGAAGAATTTGGAAGGCCAATTTGACCTGTTTGGCGGCGGGGGGGAGGCAGCGTCGGTGCCTGTGGTGACGCTTCCTGATATTCCGGAGTTTTCCCGCGGCGAATTGATGGCGATGGAGAAGGAGACCACGGGGCTGTACCTGTCCGGCCATCCCATGGATGAGTACCGCAAGCAGGTTCAGAAATACGGAGCCGTGCCCATTTCCGCGGTGATGGCGGCAGAGGAGGAGAGCGGTTCTTCCCGATACGGAGACGGCGCTCAGGTTACGCTGGCGGGCGTGGTGGCGTCTGTGCGGACCAAAACCACAAAAAACAACTCCATGATGGCCTATGTAGTGCTTGAGGACGCCACGGGCTCAATGGAGCTTTTGGTTTTCTCCCGGGTGCTGTCAGAGAGCGGAGCTTATTTGAAGGCGAATCTTCCCATTGTAGTGATGGGCAGAGTGTCCATCCGGGATGAGAAGTCGCCGCAGCTTATGGTGGACCGGGTGGCGCCGCTGTCCGGCGGGGAGCGGCCCGCGGCCGCCCCGGCTGGGGAAAATCAGGTTCTGTGGATTAAGCTGCCGGATGGCGGCGAGTCTTTTGCATGGCTGAAAAAGCTGATGGGAATGTTCCCCGGCGATTCGGAGATAATTACTTATCTGGCGGACAGCGGCCAAAAGTTCAAAACCCATGGGCTGATTCATAAGGCGCTGCTGGAGGAGCTGCGGGAGACGCTGGGAGAGAAAAACGTGGTGCTGAAGGAAAAGCGGGCGGCGAGAACATAGAACTGCCCAAGGAGAGACTATGCAGAGAATTCTGAGTAAAATTGGCAAGGTACTGTTTCACCGCTTGGGGATTGTGGCGGTGCTCATCATTGCCCAGATTATTTTGTATGTCATGGGGCTGGTGGTGCTGCGGGACAGCGTGTATTTCGACCGGGTGGAGTGGTTTTTCCTGGTGCTTTCCGTGCTGTCCGCGGCGTGGATTGTGGGGGATAAGAGCAACCCAGGCTATAAGATAGGCTGGATTATCATCGTTCTGGGGCTGATGCCCTTTGGGTCCCTGGCCTATCTGCTGCTGGGAGGCAACCATCTGTCCGCCTTTAACCAGCGCCGGCTGCGCTCGATGGAGCGAAAAATCCGAAAGAATCTGGGGAGCGAGTGCGGACGGTCCGCTTTTTTGGGAGAGCTGATAGGAGAGGACGCGGCCTGCATGGCCCGCTATCTGGAGCGAACCACCTGCTGCCCGGTGTACGGCAACACGAGGACGAAATACTACCCTTTGGGAGACGACTGCTACGATGATATTCTAAGCGCCCTTCGGGGGGCCCAGCGCTATATCTTCATTGAATATTTCATCATCGAGGAGGGAAAGCTGTGGAACTCGGTGCTGGATATTCTAAAAGAAAAGGCGGAGCAGGGGGTGGAGGTTCGGGTCATCTATGACGACATCGGTTCCATCTCCACGCTGCCGTCGGATTATCCGGCGCGGCTGGAAAAGATGGGGGTGCACTGCCGGGTGTTTAACCGCTTCGTGCCCGTGGTGTCCCTGCGCCAGAATAACCGGGACCACCGCAAGTATATGATTGTGGATGGACGGGTGGCTTTTACCGGCGGAATTAACATGGCGGACGAGTATATCAATGTGAAGCCCCGGTTTGGCCACTGGAAGGATTCGGCCATTCGGCTGGAGGGGGACGCGGTGTGGTCGATGGCGGTGTCCTTTCTGTCCATGTGGGACTTTACGCACAGCGAAGCGGAGCATTTCACCCCCTTCCGGCCGGAGCCGGCCTGCGGCGGTGTGGAGGGGTATGTACAGCCCTATCACGATTGCCCGTGGGACCGGGAGCCGGTGGGGCAGTCGGTCTACCTGAACCTAATCTACCGGGCGAAGCGGTATATATATATCACGACGCCCTATTTGGTGATTGACTATTCCCTGACCATGGCCTTGACCACCGCGGCAAAGTCCGGGGTGGATGTGCGCATCATTACGCCCCACATTCCGGACAAAAAGACGGTGTTTGAGCTCACCCGCAGCTATTATGAGGAGCTGGTAGAGGCAGGGGTGCAGATTTTTGAGTATGAGCCCGGCTTTATCCACAGCAAAAATTTCGTGGTGGACGACTGTTTTGCCACGGTGGGAACGGTAAATCTGGATTACCGCAGTATGTTCCTCCACTTTGAAAACGGCGTGCTGCTGTACGCGACGCCGTCCGTGGCGGCAATCCGGGAGGACTTTCTGGACACCCAGACCAAGAGCCTGCCGGTGACGCTGGAGGACTGCCGGTCGATCTCCGTACCTCACCGGCTGCTGCGGGACCTGCTGCGGCTATTTGCCCCACTGCTGTGACAGAGCATGAAACTGGGGATGAAGCGCCGAACCACTTGACAAAACGGCGGTTGTGGTGTATGATGAGCGAGTGCTTGGCGCGGAGCGCTGGTATAGCTCAGTTGGTAGAGCAGCTGATTCGTAATCAGCAGGTCGTGTGTTCGAGTCACATTACCAGCTCCAAAAAGTAAGAGCCCTGTTCGGTATTTCTGAACAGGGCTCTTACTTTTTAAAGGAGCGGCTTTCGCAGATTGATTTCTATTTCGGCGTATGATATACTTTTCGCAAGGGGATAGATGCGGGAGGAGAGAGCCGTGAACATAAAAACCTTTCTGTATTTTGCCGGGTTTGGGATGAAAACGGTGCTGCTTCGTGGGAAAAAGCCGATTCTTGGGACAATTATTGTTACGGACCAATGCAATTTAAGGTGTAAGCACTGCTCGGTGAACAATATCACGTCGGTCATGTATTCATACCGGCAGATCAGGGCCGAGATGGAGCAGCTGTACAGCATGGGAATTCGGATTCTGTTCTTCTGCGGCGGAGAGACCTTTTTGTGGCGCGATGGGGACAAAACGCTGCGGGATTTGGTGGTTCAGGCCAAGCAAATGGGCTTTTTAATTGTAAATGTGGTGACAAACGGGACGTTTCCCCTGGATATGCCGGAGGCGGATTTAATCCTGCTGAGCCTGGATGGAAGCCGTGAACAGCACAATGAGATTCGGGGCGACACCTACGACGGCATCATAGAAAACGTCCAAAACGCCACGGCGGATAACATCTGCTTTTATATGGCCATCAATCAAATCAATCAAAGTGGAATTCGGGATGTGTGCCGGGCGGCGATGAGGGAGCGCAATGTCCGCGCGGTGTCCTTCAATTTTCACACGCCCTACCCGGACACAGAGGAGCTGGCCTTGAGCCGGGAGGAAAAGGCGCAGTGCTGCCGGGATATTGTCCAAATGATGAAGGAGGGCGCGCCAATCTTTAACCTGAAAAGCGCCTTTCCATATCTGATAGACAACCGTTTTCCCACGCCCTGCCGTCAGTGCGTGGTGATGGAAAACGGCAAGCTGAGCGTCTGCGGGCGGTGTGTTGAGGTGGAGGGGCTGTGCCGGCGTTGCGGATACTTTTTTGTGGCGGAGTATACCCTCTTGTTCGGCGGAAACTTAAAAATTATCCTGGAAATGCTGCGAACCTATTTGAAATATATATAAGGGGAACCATCATGATAACCAATTTGGCCAGGATGTGGCTGACCCGGTCCACCAAGCCGTTTGTCTTCACGAACGAATTTGACCAGCGGCTTGACTATGAGCAATGCGACAGGTTAGGGCTATATATTCACATTCCCTTTTGCCGAAGCGTCTGCAATTTTTGCCCTTACTGCAAGGTCCAATATTCAAAGGAGCTGTGTGACCGCTATATTGACGCCCTTCTGGAGGAAATCCACCTGGCGGGAGGCGGGCGCAGGGAGAAAAAGGTGGTCACCAGCCTGTATTTTGGGGGAGGGACGCCGGCGCTTGCCGCCAGGCGGCTGCGGGAAATCATTGCCGCGGTGGGCGAGCACTACGTCATTACCCAGGGAATCGGCATAGAGCTGCATCCAAGCGACGTTACGGTTTCCAATTTAGAGTCGCTTCGGGATGCGGGAGTGACCAAGCTCAGCATCGGCATACAGTCGTTTCAGGAGAAATATCAGGCGGTTTTGGGGCGTGGAGCGGCAGACGCTTCCGCTTTGGCAAGGGCGCTGGAGAAGGTCCCCTTTGAGACGGTGTCCATGGATTTTATCTTTGCGCTGCCGGGACAGACGCTGGAGGATTTGAAGGCGGATGTTGACCTCGCCTTCGCCAGCGGGGCAAATCACATCGCGCTCTATCCGTTTATCGACTTTACGTTTACGGACAGCCCGGTCCAAGGGATGGGCAAGCAGGAAAAACGAAGGCTGATGGATGGGATTACGGCTTACTGCCTGGACATGGGGTGCGTTCGCGATTCCATATGGACCTTTGCGCGGGAGCGGGGCGCCCGGTATTCCTCCATGACCAGGGAGACGTTCCTGGGCTTTGGCTGTTCCGCCGCGACGCTGCTGCGCGGGCAGTTCAAAATCAACACCTTCTCCATTGAGGAATACTGCCGGCGGGTGGGGCAGGGCGTGCTTCCTACGGCGCTGACCCTGCGTTTTTCTCCGCGGCAGAGGATGGTGTATTACCTGTTCTGGGCGGCGTACAGCACGCGGGTGACCGAGGCAGATTTTGAGCGGTTTTTTGGCGTTTCGCTGCGCAAAATGTACGGCGTGGAGCTGTGGGCGGCAAAGCGGCTGGGCTTTGTGACGCATGAGAACGGCGCGTATGAGATGACGTCCCGGGGGGCGTTTTACTACCACCACTTTGAGAGCTTTTATACCTTGGCCTACATTGATAAGATGTGGGGGCTGATGCGCAATGAGGCGTTTCCCCCAAAGATGACGCTTTAAACCCCAGACGGGCGCGCCCGCCTGGGGTTTAAGCTGCCATTTTAATCGAGAGAAGGTGTGCGTCAGTTGCGGTTCTGCTTGGCCTCCTCCTCACGGAGCCGACAGATTTCAGCCCAGCTGGGCGACTTGTCGATGGCCTCGGCCAGCCCCTTCAGAGCCGCGGGTACGTCAATTCCCTGGGGACAGGTCCGGGAGCACTTCCCGCAGGCAATGCAGGCCGCGGGGCGCTTGTCCGCGGGGAGAGCGTCAAAGCGCATCCCCACGTTGGCTCCGGGCTGAAAGCGCACCTCGTTGTAGGCGGCAATCATAGTGGGGATGTCCAGCCCCATGGGACAGCCGTCGCAGCAGTAGCGGCAGGCGGTGCAGGGGACGGAGTCCTTCATGGTTTCCGCCAGCTCCAGCAGAGCGGCGTGCTCCGCTTGGGTCAGCGGCTGATCCTCTGTAAAGGTGGCCACATTTTCCATCATCTGTTCCAGTGTGGACATACCGCTGAGAATGACTTTCACATTGGGCAGACCCTGCAAAAATCGCAGCGCCCAGGCCGCGCCGGTGTCATTGGGGCGGAATTTCCGCAGACAGGGCAGCTCGTCGTCGGTGAGCTGGGCCAGCCGTCCGCCGCGAATAGGCTCCATCACCCAGACAGGGATGCCCCGCTGAGTGAGCAGTTCGTACTTTTCACGGCCCTGCTGTAGGGTCCAATCTAAGTAGTTCAGCTGAATCTGGCAGAAGTCCATTTTATCGCCGCAGTAGTCCAGGAATGTATTCAGGGCGGGAATGCCGGCGTGGGCGGAAAAGCCCAGATAACGGATGCGGCCCAGCCGTTTCTGCTCTAAAAAGTAGTCTAAAATGCCCCATTGCGGGTCCATATACACCTGGATGGAGTTTTCATAGACATTGTGCAGGAGATAGAAATCAAAATAATCCACACCGCATTTTTTCAGCTGTTCCTCAAAGGTGGCGGCGGGGTTATAGCTGCTGCTGATTTGATGGCCGGGATATTTGTCGGCCAGATACCAGCTCTGTCTGGGATAGCGGGACAGGGACCGGCCCAATACGCGCTCGGACATTCCGGCGTGGTATGGATGAGCGGTGTCGAAATAGTTGACACCGTGGGCCATGGCATAGTCCACCATCTGGTCAACCTGTGCTTCGTCAATGGCGGCCGCGTCAGTCTGCCCGGGGAGCAGGGGCAGGCGCATGGCGCCAAAGCCAAGGCGGGGCAGCGTAATCCCTTGGAATTCGTTGGTGAGCATCGTTGTGTCCTCCTCAAATCATTGTGGCCGCTTGCAAGGCTATTCTTCGGCCTTCAGCGTGACCTGAACGACCACGGGGTTGTGGTCGGTGTATTGAAATTGCTGATCCAGCGTTTCCACGTGATCCAGGCGTACGTTGGGGGAGAGGATGAAGCCGTCAATCACGTAGAACTGATTGCCCGCGGGGTCGGGGTCGTAGGGGTGGTTCAGCAGGCGGCAGCTGGGGGTGGACAGGTCGCAGGCGAACTGCCAGCCCTGGGGCAGGATATCGTTTTCCAGCACGCCGGGGGTCCATAGCGACGGGTCCTGAATGGGGAAGGCGTCCAGCGCGCCGGGGAAGGTTTGATTAAAGTCGCCCCCCGCGATGACGTAATTGCCCTTTTCGTACTCGGATGTGAGGAAATCCATGAGCACTTTTGTCTGGGCGGCCTTGCCCTCGCCAGCGTCATAGGCCTCCAGGTGGAGGTTGACCAGCACCAGCTCCTTGTCCGAGCCATCCAGCGGCACATAGCTCACCAGCAGGCACCGCTTCAGGTTGGCGGCGGACACCGGCCAGGAGAAGGGGCAGGGCAGGGCGATGCGCTCCGCCCGGTCGACATGGAAAGAGCTGAGGGTTTGTAAGCCGCTGTGGACCTTCCCGATGGGAGGCCAGGGAAAGGGGACGAAATCGCAGGAGTAATTCAGGGCGTGGGCACTGGAGTACGCCCCTTTTCCGTCGGAGAGAAGCTGTCGCCAATAAATCTTGCTTTGGTCCACGCTCTTTGTGCGGCCGGAATTGGTGTCCACCTCCTGGAGAAAAAAGACGTCGGCCTTTTGCTCCTCCAGAAATTCGGAGATACCGGCCAGATTGGCATCCATCTGCGCCCGGGTGGGGGCCACGTCCGAGCCGCCATCCATAAAAAAGTCGGAATCCGCGCCCAATCCGGCGTAGCCGGTGTTCTGGGACAGGACGGTGAGGCTGTCGCCGGGGGCCAGGAATATCTGCTTGGGCGCGCCAGTTCGGTTGATCTCCGCGTCCTCCACGGCGGCGGGCTTGTACTCCCGCACAGTGAGCCAGCCAATCAGCCCCGCCGCGGCCAGCACCACCACACCCAGCACGATTCCCACCCATTTTAAGATTCGTTTGACCATATACCCCACGTCCTTTCGGAATTTTTTTGATAAAAAAAGAATAACACAGGCGGGGGCACATATCAACCCTTTTCCATATTGGAGCGGAGTCAAATCCGCTCTTTTGACAAAAAGCTGAGCCCCGTGCTGACGCACGGGGCTCAATTTGCTTCCTATGGAATCACACGGCGCGGGTGACCTTGCCGGAGCGGAGGCAGCGGGTGCACACATAGACGTGCTTGGGGGAGCCGTCCACCACAGCCTTGACGCGCTTGACGTTGGGCTTCCAGGGACGGTTGGAGCGGCGGTGAGAGTGGGACACCTGAATGCCGAAGTTCACGCCCTTGCCGCAGAACTCACATTTGGCCATATTAACTAACCTCCTTGCTGGTTGAAATTCATGCAAACGATAACTACATTATGCTAACACAGCGGCGGCTAAAAATCAAGTGCGAATTTGCGGAATCCGCTATTTTTTTCGGGGAAGGAGTGTGGTATAATAAAAGAAAAATTCTTGTGGAAGGGATGTGATTGCGGTGGCGGAGACACAGGGCATCAAGCTGGGCACCATTATTGACAATTTTCATCTGAATGTTCTCTATGGGCCGGAGGGCTACCGGGAGCGGCGGATTACCATTGAGGACGTCAACCGTCCCGGGCTTCAGCTCACCGGCTTTTTTGATTATTTTGATAAAGAGCGGATGCAGCTGCTGGGGTTGGTGGAAATCTCTTATCTGGAGGGCATTTCCTCAGAAAAGCGGGCGGTGGTGTTTGATACGCTGTTTTCGTACCATACCCCGGCGGTGATTTTTGCCCGGGGGCTCCGGCCCTACCCGGAGTGCATGAAAATGGCCCAAAAGCACCAGCAGGTGATTCTGGGCACGCAGGAAAACACAGCGAATATTATGAGTACCCTGATTGCCTATTTGCGCGCGGCGCTCTCGCCCACCATCACGCGGCATGGCGTGCTGGTGGAGGTATATGGCGAGGGGGTTATGCTGGCCGGGGAATCCGGCGTGGGAAAAAGCGAGACGGCGATTGAGCTGGTCAAACGGGGGCACCGCCTGATCGCGGACGATGCGGTAGAGATTCGGCGCACCCCCAACGGTGGTCTGGTGGGGACCGCGCCGGAGCTGATTCGGCATTATATTGAGCTCCGGGGTATTGGTGTGGTAGATGTGCGGCGGCTGTTTGGAATGTCTGCGGTGAATTTTGACTGCTCCATTGACGTGCTGATTCAGCTTGAGAACTGGCAGGATGGCAAGGTCTACGACCGCCTGGGAGCGGACGAGCATTTTATCTCCTTGCTGGACGTCAGCGTACCCACCCTGACCATCCCGGTGAAGCCGGGGCGCAATCTGGCCGTAATTATTGAAGTAGCCGCTATGAACAATCGAAATAAAAAGATGGGGTATAATGCCGCGTTGGAGTTTTCCAAGCAGGTTGACAGCCATATTGACCAAAAATATATGGAGCTGAATGGAAAATGAGGGTGGAGAAAGAGAATCTTGGGCCGGTTTTGCTTCGGGATTATCCCATCGGAACCCTTGGGCTGATGGACGATGGACAGGGGCTCAGCCGGGTGTTTCTCTGGCGGGAGGATGTGCTGCCTGGCGGATGGCCGGAAGGGGAGACGCCGCTGACCGCTCAAGGAGCGGCAGAGCTGGACGAATATTTTTCCGGCCGTCGTAAGGCGTTCTCCGTTGTGCTGTCACCCCATGGGACAGCGTTTCAACGGTCCGTCTGGCAGGCGCTGAGGGCAGTGCCGTATGGGCAGACAAGAAGCTATGGGCAGATTGCATCGGCAGTGGGCCGGCCGCGGGCTGCGCGGGCAGTGGGAATGGCAAATCATGATAATCCGCTGCTGATTTTTACCCCATGCCATCGGATTGTTGGGAGCAGCGGCGCCCTGACCGGGTTTGCTTGCGGTTTGGAGGTGAAGCGCAGGCTGTTGGAGCTGGAGGGCGCGCTTCCGACTGGAAAGAAGTGAGAATACCCTGGGCATAGCCCAGGGTATTCTTTATTTTTTTTCATATTCTACGCGAAGCTTTTCCAGGGCTTTTTTCTCGATGCGGGACACATAGGACCGAGAAATGCCGCATAATGAGGCAATCTCCCGCTGGGTAAGCGGCGGGCGGTCATCCAGGCCGTACCGCAGACGGATAATGTGAGCCTCACGGCCGGTCAGGCAAGCCTCTATACAGCGGCGCACTTTGGCACAGGCATCCCGTAAGTCCAATTCTTCCAGCATGTTGTCATCTACGCGGATTACGTCGATAAGAGACAGCGAACCGTTTTCGCCGTCATTGTCTAAGGAATCTGACAATGACAATTCCCCTTGAAGTTTGCGCTGAGAACGAAAATACATCAAGATTTCGTTTTCAATGCATCGGCTGGCGTAGGTGGCAAGCCTGACGTTTTTGTCCGGCCGGAAAGTGGATACTCCTTTAATCAGCCCAATGGTTCCAATGGAAATCAGGTCGTCCTGGTCGCCGTTGGGAGTGTAGTACTTTTTTACGATATGCGCGACCAGGCGCAGATTGTGCTCAATGAGTTCGTCCCTGGCATCGGTATCTCCCTGAGCCATCCGTTCCAAGCAGCTCTGTTCTTCCTCACGGGTGAGGGCTCGGGGGAAAGAGCCGGTGCTTCCCGCCAGCCGCAGGGTAAAAAATAGTCCGTTTAGCGTCAATAACAGCCATGCCGTCCACATGGACACCACCTCCATCAAAACTGTATGCGGGTGCGGCGTGTCCATATTAAACAGGAGGCGCAACATAACAAAAGCACCGCGCCTGAATTGGTCAGACGCGGCGCCTTGTTTGTAAAAATGCTGACAAGGAGATTTACTTGCCCTCAGCGATGGCGGCCTGGGCGGCGGCCAGCCGGGCGATGGGCACCCGGAAGGGGGAGCAGGACACGTAATCCAAGCCGATTTTATGGCAGAATTCCACAGAGGAAGGATCGCCGCCGTGCTCGCCGCAGATGCCCACGTGGATGTCCGGATGGGTGGAACGGCCCCAGCGGGTGGCGTTGGAAATCAGGCGGCCTACACCATGCTGGTCCAGCTTGGCAAAGGGGTCGCTCTCGTAGATTTTTTTGCTGTAATAGGCGTCCAGGAACTTGCCCGCGTCGTCCCGGCTGAAACCAAAGGTCATCTGGGTCAGGTCGTTGGAGCCGAAGGAGAAGAAGTCCGCCAGGGGAGAAATCTCGTCGGCAGTCATGGCGGCGCGGGGAATCTCAATCATGGTGCCCACCTTGTACTTCAGGCTGGACCCGGCTTCGGAGATAAGCTTGTCAGCGGTAGAGGTGACAATGCCCTTGACAAAAGCAAACTCTTTCACCTCGCCCACCAGGGGAATCATGATTTCGGGGACCAGATTCCAGTCGGGATGCTTGGCCTGGACGTTCAGCGCGGCCTTGATGACAGCCTTGGTCTGCATCACGGCAATCTCAGGATAGGTGACGGCCAGACGGCAGCCGCGGTGGCCCATCATGGGGTTAAACTCGTGGAGACTGGCGATGATGGCTTTAATATCGGTCACGCTCTTGCCCATGTCGGCGGCCAGCTTTTCAATATCGGCCTCATCGGTGGGGAGGAACTCGTGCAGCGGGGGATCCAGGAAGCGAATGGTAACAGGCAGACCCTCCATGGCCTCATAAATGCCTTCAAAGTCAGACTGCTGCATGGGCTCCAGCTTGGCCAGCGCCTTTTCGCGCTGCTCCACGGTGTCAGAGCAAATCATCTCACGGATGGCGGGGATGCGGTCCTCGTCGAAGAACATATGCTCGGTACGGCACAGGCCGATGCCCTGAGCGCCGAACTTTTTGGCTTGAGCGGCATCGTGGGGCGTGTCGGCGTTGGTGCGCACCTCCAGGCGGCGGTACTTGTCCGCCCAGCCCATGACTCGGGCAAACTCACCGCTGATAGCGGCCTCCACAGTGGGGATGGCGCCGTCATAAATCTTGCCGGTGGAGCCGTCCAGGGAGAGCCAGTCGCCCTCATGGAAGGTTTTGCCGGCCAGGTCAAACTGCTTGTTTGCCTCGTCCATTTTAATTTCGCCGCAGCCGGACACACAGCACTTGCCCATGCCGCGGGCCACCACGGCGGCGTGGGAGGTCATACCGCCGCGCACCGTGAGGATGCCCTGGGCGGCCTTCATGCCCTCAATGTCCTCGGGAGAGGTTTCCAGGCGGACCAGGATGACCTTTTCGCCCCGGGCGGCCCACTCCTTGGCCTCCTCAGCGGAGAACACCGCGCGGCCGGAGGCGGCGCCGGGGGAGGCGCCCAAGGCGGAGGCCAGCATGGGGGCCTCTTTCAGAGCGCTGCCGTCAAACTGGGGATGGAGCAGGGTGTCCAGAGAGCGGGGCTCAATCATGGCCACGGCCTTCTTTTCGTCAATCATGCCCTCGTCCACCAGGTCGCAGGCGATTTTCAGGGCGGCGGCAGGGGTGCGTTTGCCGTTGCGGGTCTGGAGCATATACAGCTTGCCATGCTCCACGGTGAACTCCATGTCCTGCATATCCCGGTAGTGATTCTCCAGCGTTTTGCAGACCTGTTCAAACTGGGCGAAAGCCTCAGGGAACTTCTCCGCCATTTCGCTGATGGGCATGGGAGTGCGTACGCCGGCCACCACGTCCTCGCCCTGGGCATTGGTGAGAAATTCGCCGAACAGCTTTTTCTCGCCGGTGGCGGGGTTGCGGGTGAAAGCTACGCCGGTGCCGCAGTCATCGCCCATATTGCCGAAGGCCATGGACTGCACATTGACGGCGGTGCCCCAAGAGTAGGGGATGTCGTTGTCCCGGCGGTACACATTGGCCCGGTCATTGTCCCAAGAGCGGAACACGGCCTGGATAGCGCCCATGAGCTGCTCCTTGGGGTCGGAGGGGAAGTCAACGCCGATTTTGGCCTTGTATTCGGCCTTGAACTGGCCGGCCAGGTCCTTCAAATCGTCGGCGGTAAGCTCTACGTCCAGAGTAACGCCCTTTTTCTCCTTCATCTGGTCGATGAGCTGCTCGAAGTACTTTTTGCCCACCTCCATGACCACGTCGGAATACATCTGGATGAAACGGCGATAGCAGTCCCAGGCCCAGCGGGGATTGCCGGACTTATGGGCCAGGACGTCCACCACATCCTCGTTCAGGCCCAGGTTGAGGATGGTATCCATCATGCCGGGCATAGAAGCCCGGGCGCCGGAGCGGACAGAGACCAGCAAGGGATTTTCCTTGTCACCAAACTTTTTCCCGGTGATGGACTCCAGCTTGTCGATATATTCCATAATCTCGGCCTGAATATCATCGCCGATTTTACGCCCGTCATCATAATAACGGGTGCAGGCTTCCGTAGTAATGGTAAAGCCCTGGGGAACGGGAAGGCCGATGTGGGTCATTTCGGCCAGGTTGGCCCCTTTGCCGCCAAGCAGCTCGCGCATGTTGGCGTTGCCCTGGTCAAATAGGTAGACGTACTTATGAGCCATTGTTGACATACCTCCAAAAAATAATCGAAAAGTGAATGAAAAAATGCTGGAAATCAATGCACATTATTTTAAACATCGAACACCGGAATGTCAAGTAATGTACCCCACTATTTTCATGTTTTTTCGCATAATATTTGAAAGATTGGTGGGGAAATCCAGCAGACGGCGAGAAAACTGAGGAGAGCATGGAGAATTATATCCACCAATGGCCTGTTTAAGCCTTGCAGTTTGGAACGTGGGGCAAAAGCACAGCCGCTTATGTTCTCCGATTGGTTGGAGAAAAAGTGACATATGCCAAAAATTGAAGTCAGAGGGGGTGTAAACATAGATTTTGCTCCAAAAATTTGCATACAAGGCAAAATTTATTGACAAAAATTAAGCTTGTAGTATACTGAAGGGGTAAATCAGGCTCTGGAGAAAAATAAAAGAGCGGGAGGGTCAGATATGGGATATAGCAAAGAAGATATCGTTCGCATTGTGAGGGAGGAGGAGGTCAAATTTATTCGGATGCAGTTTACCGATATATTTGGCCAGTTAAAAAACGTGGCAATTACGGCCTCTCAGATAGAAAAGGCGGTCAATAATCAAATTATGCTGGACGGCTCGTCCATTGAGGGCTTTGTGCGAATCAATGAATCCGACCAGTATCTGTACCCGGATTTAGACAGCTTTGTCATTTTTCCCTGGGAGCCGCAGCACGGCAAAGTGGCCCGGCTGATTTGCGACGTGCACAACCCGGACGGCAGCTCTTTTGTGGGCGATCCCCGCGGGGTGCTGGAGCGGGTGCTGGAAAGGGCCAGGTCCATGGGCTACGACACCTTTAACGTGGGGCCGGAGGCGGAATTCTTTCTGTTTCAGACGGATGAAGAGGGGAAACCGACGACGAAGACCAACGACGAGGCGGGGTATTTTGATTTGGGGCCTTTGGACCACGGCGAGCCAACCCGGCGGAAGATTTGCCTTGCGCTGGAGCAGATGGGGTATGAAATTGAGGCGTCCCACCACGAGGTAGCCCCCGGACAGCATGAGATAGATTTCAAATATGCGCCTGCCCTGGAGTGCGCCGACAAGATTATGACGTTTAAGCTGGCGGTCAAAACCATGGCGCAACGGGACGGTTTGCACGCCACATTTATGCCCAAGCCTATTTACGGGTTGGCCGGTAATGGAATGCACACAAATATGTCTTTGTTTCGGGATGGAAAAAATGTGTTCTTTGACGAGCACGGGGACAAGCAGCTTTCCAAGGAGTGCTATTCCTTTATCGCGGGAATCCTCGCCCATATGAAAGGGATGGCCGCCATCACCAATCCGCTGGTGAATTCCTATAAGCGGCTGGTGCCCGGGTTTGAGGCCCCATGCTACATGGCGTGGTCGGCGTCCAACCGCTCCACCCTCATCCGCATACCCGCGTCTCGCGGACAGGGAACGCGGGTGGAGCTGCGCTGTCCGGACCCGGCCTGCAATCCCTACCTCTCTTTAGCGGTCTGTCTGGCCGCGGGACTGGATGGAATCGCAAAGGGGATGACGCCTCCCCCGGAGGTGACGGAAAACATTTTTGCCATGTCGCCGGGAACTCGAAAGCGCCGCGGCATTGAGGCCCTGCCCGGCTCGCTGGAGGAGGCGCTGGCAGCCATGAAGAAGGACAAGCTGGTGATGTCCACGCTGGGACAGCACGTGTCCAGTCAATATATTGCCGGCAAGGAGGCCGAATGGGACGAGTACCGCACCCGCGTGTCCTCTTGGGAACGAGACAAGTATATCATTAACTATTGATGAGTTCCTGACTGTTTCGCCAAGTTAGCGCATATGCTTCCCTGTAAGGAGGGGAGCATATGCGCTTTACTAAAATGCACGGTTTGGGGAACGACTATATTTTTCTCAACTGTATGGAAGCTGAACCTGCCGACCTGCCCGGACTGGCGCGGCGATTGTCTGACCGCCACTTTGGCATAGGAGGGGATGGAATCATCTGCGTATGCCCATCCGGGCAGGCGGATTTTCGGATGCGGATGTTTAACGCTGACGGTTCCGAGGGAGCTATGTGCGGCAATGGAATTCGCTGCTTCGGCAAGTATGTTTATGAGCGAGAGCTGACGAAGAAAACCCGGCTGCTGATTGAGACCCAGGCAGGGAATCGGGAACTGAAAATGAGTGTAAACGGAAAAGCCATTACAGAAGTAGAGGTAGACATGGGCGAGCCGCTGATTGCTGAGCTGGTGAATCTATTCATATTTGACAATCGCTATACCGCAATTTCGGTGTCCATGGGCAATCCCCACGCGGTGATTGAGGTGGAGAATCCCGGGGCGCTGGACCTGGGGACGGTTGGACCGGCGGTTGAATGTCATTCGGATTTTCCCAATCGGGTCAACGCCGAATTTATCCGGGTGATAGACCGCTCCACGTTGGAGCTGCGGGTGTGGGAGCGGGGCAGCGGGGAGACGCTGGCCTGTGGCACCGGGGCCTGTGCGGCCGTGGCCGCGATGGCCGCCGTGGGCAAACTGAACCGGGAGGCGGTGGTACGCCTGGCCGGAGGCAATCTGTGGGTGCGCTGGGAGGAGAAATCCGGCCATGTGTTGATGACCGGCCCTGCCGTGACGGTTTTTGATGGTGAACTTGCCGATTGACCCCGGCGGGCTTTTTGTGTAAAATGGCGCTATACACCATAGTGATTTAATTCGATGAAGTGAGGAGTGGTCCCATGGTCCGGATCAATCAGAATTTTCTCAAGCTGCCGGGCGGCTATCTGTTCCCGGAAATTGGCCGCCGGGTGCGGGCTTTTTCCGCGCAAAATCCGCCGAAGCCGTTAATCCGACTGGGAATCGGCGATGTGACCCAGCCGTTGGCTCCCGCTGTTGTGGAGGCTATGGTGAAGGCGTCCAAGGAGATGGGGGAAAAGGAGACCTTCCGCGGCTATTGCGAGGAAACCTGCTGCGCCTATGATTTTCTCCGCTTTGCCATCCGGGATTCCTATGGGGAGCGGGAAGTGGACATCGCCGACGATGAAATTTTTGTGTCCGATGGGGCCAAAAGCGACTGCGGAAGCATTGGCGATATTTTTTCTGTGGACAATGTGGTTGCGGTGTGCGACCCGGTATACCCTGTCTATGTGGACACCAACGCCATGTCTGGACGGGCGGGGGAGTATGACGGAGAGAAATGGACCCGGCTGATTTATCTGCCCTGTACGGAGGAAAACAGCTTCTTTCCGGACCTGCCGGCAGGCCCGGCGCCCGACCTTATCTACCTGTGTTCCCCCAACAACCCCACGGGTGCGGCCGCGACGAAGGAGCAGCTGAAGGTGTGGGTGGATTACGCAAACGCCAACGGCAGCGTGATTCTCTTTGACTCCGCCTATGAGGCGTTTATCAGCCAGTCCGGCATTCCTCACAGCATTTTTGAGGTTGAGGGAGCCAAGACCTGCGCCATTGAGTTTCGGTCCTTCTCCAAGAGCGCCGGATTTACCGGCACCCGCTGCGCCTATACCGTGATTCCCAAGGAACTGGAGCGGGAGGGCGTGTCTCTAAACGCCCTGTGGAGCCGCCGCCAGGGAACAAAGTTTAACGGCGTGCCCTATGTGGTCCAGCGGGCGGCGCAGGCGGTATTTACCCCGGAGGGAAAGGCACAGACAAGGGCCGCCATTGATTATTATCTGAACAACGCCAAGGTCATAAAGGAGGGGCTGACAGCTGCCGGACTGACGGTATACGGGGGAGTGAACGCGCCCTATCTGTGGGTGAAGACTCCCAATGGGATGCCGTCCTGGGACTTTTTTGACCTGCTGCTGAAAAAAGCCTGCGTGGTGACAACGCCCGGCGCGGGCTTTGGACCCAGCGGGGAGGGGTACATCCGCGTTACCGCCTTTGGCGACGCGGACGCCACGGTGGAGGCGGTGGAGCGCATCGTTTCTGTGATATAAGTATAATTGTTTGAAAGCTGCCTGCCGGAGGTCCGGCGGGCAGCTTTTTTGCATCTGGGGGCGGCGCTGAAATTTTGCCGGGGCGGAATATTGTGGGACGTGCTCTCATATGAATGGGACAACCAGTGAGGGCAGGTGAGAAGATTGAGCGGGCAAAGGGCATGGGAAGGCGCGGCGGCGGTGCTGCCGGCGGCGCTGTTCAGGGGGCTTGAGGATATTGGAGCGGAACGATTAGAACAGCTGGAGGAGCTGCGCCTGCGCCGGGGCTTTCCCATGACAGCGCTGCTTTCCGGCGGCGAGGTGGAGACAGGCGGTCCCTGTGTGGGAGAGGAGGAGCTGCGTCAGGTGGTGGAGAACGCCACCCAGGCCTCCGCCCATACGGCGCTGGACCGTGTGCGGCAGGGATTTGTCACCTTACGGGGAGGTCACCGGGTGGGGCTGTGCGGCACGGTGGCGCGTCGCGACGGACAGATTGTCACCCTGCGGGAGATATCCTCCTTGTCCATTCGGGTGGCCCGGTGCGTGGAGGGACCGGCGAGAGCGCTGCTGCCGGAGCTGATGGAACACGGAGTATTTCTCAGCACTTTGGTTTTGGCCCCGCCGGGGGCGGGCAAAACCACTCTGCTGCGGGATTTAATCAGAGGACTTTCCGATGGGGACGCCGGACCGCCCCAGCGCGTCGGCGTTGTGGACGAGCGGGGAGAGATTGCCGCGCTGTGGCGGGGAGAGCCGCAATTTTATGTGGGCAGGCACACCGACGTGATGGATGGCTGCGGTAAGGCGGAGGGGCTGTCCATTCTCATTCGGGGAATGAACCCCCAGGCGGCGGCGGTGGATGAAATCACCGACCCGGCCGATGTGGGGGCGGTTATGTCCGCGGCGGGCTGCGGAGTGGCGCTGATTGCCACCACCCACGGGGGCGGCATAGGCGACTTGGAGCGCAGAGCGTCCTATCGCGAATTGCTGGCGGCCCGGATATTCCGGCGGCTGGTTGTGCTGGAGCGCAGAGAGGGCAAACGGGTGATTCGAACGGAGGCAATGCCATGACGCGGCTTATGGGGGCTGTGCTGCTGGCGCTGGGCTGTGGGGCCGTGGGTTGGGGAGCGGTTGGACGGCTGGAGCGGCGGGTCAGGGATTTGCGGTCAGCCGCGCGGCATTGGTCTCGCCGTTCACGAAGCGGCGGGCCTGGATGTCCTTCAGCGAGAGCTGGGCTGGCGGCTGGCGCCGCTGCCCGCCGCACTGGATACGGCAGCGAAGGAGACCCACGGCTGCGCCGCACGCTTCTTTGAGCAGTGCGCGCAGGGAGCGGGAAGACTGAACGGTCGTTCCTTTCAACAGGTATGGCGGGAGGAGCTGGAGGCGTGCCCGCTTCAGTTAACGGAGGAGGACAAGCAGCTGTTGGAGCAGCTGGGGTCTGTATTGGGGCGGTATGATGGAGAGAGTCAGCGCAAGGCCATTGAGGAGGGGGTATCCAGGCTGGACCGGCAGATTGTTCAGGCCGGAGAGGACCGCCGCCGTCTGGGCAGGGTGTATGGCGCGCTGGGAATGACCGCAGGGCTATTTCTGGCCGTCCTGTTAATTTAGTAAAAGCCGCATACAAAGGATGGGAGGACGTACCATGAATGTAGATTTGATTTTTAAAATTGCCGCCATTGGCATCCTGGTTTCCGTGCTCAACCAGGTGCTGACCCGGTCGGGGCGGGATGAGATGGCCACGATGACCACTTTGGTAGCGCTGGTGGTGGTGCTGATGATTGTGGTGCAGGAGATTAGCGACCTGTTTGACCTGGTGAAGAATCTGTTTGGGCTGTGAACGACGTGATTCGGATTGCCGCGGCGGCGATTGCCGCGGCAGTGTGTGCCTCAGTGGTGCGCAAGCAGGAGCCGGAGCTGGGACTGGCGCTGGCGGTTTGCGCCAGTGCGCTCATTCTTCTGTACTGTTCCGGGGCGCTGAGCGCCGCGACAGAGTTGATGGACAAGCTGGTAGAGACCGGCGGTTTGTCGGCGCAAGTGGTGGAGCCAGTGGTGAAGACGGCGGGGATTGCCATCATTACGCGCTTGTCCGCCGATTTTTGCCGGGATGCCAAGGAGGGCGGCTTGGCATCGGCGGTGGAATTGGCGGGGACGGCGCTGGCACTGGTGACGGTACTCCCGCTGATGTCGGCGGTGGTGGATGTGCTGATGGAGCTGATGTAGCAAAAGGAGGCGGGGCGATGAGAAGCAGGGTGATTTTTGCGCTGCTGCCGCTGCTGCTGGCGGTGCTCTGCCTGCCCGCTCGGGCGCTGACGGCGGAGGAGGCACTGTCCATTCAGGAGGAAGGGCTGGAGCTGGACAAGCTGGAGCGGTCAGCGGCGGAACATGGCGGAACGGCAGAGTATGGAGCCGGTTTGGATGAGGGGCTGGTGGGTCTGCTGGATACCGGGACGAGGGAGCTGGGCGGCGTGTTCAGGCGCGCGGCGCGTTCCGGTGTGCTGATTCTGGTGATTTTGCTGTTTTGCGGTCTGGCGCAGACCGTCCAGGAGGGAATGGGAAAAAGCGAGGTTCGCACGGTTTCCCTGGCGGGGACGCTGGCGGTGACAGCGGTGGCGGTAGCGGATGTGAACGCTCTTTTGGGCATGGGAACCGAAGCCATTGAGAAGATGACATCCTTTGCCAATGTGCTGCTGCCCACGGTGGCGGCGGTGACCGCGGCCACCGGCGCCATCACCGGGGCGGCGGCACGGCAGCTGGCGGCGGCGCTTTTTTCCGATGTGCTGGTCAACGTAATCAGCGGCCTGTTGGTTCCGCTGCTGTATGGGTATATTGCCGCCTCGGTGGCTCAGGCCGCCACCGGCGAGGAGGGACTCAAGCGGTTGGCGGATTTATTAAAGTGGGCGGTGACCACAGTGCTGACTATGGTGATGCTGGTTTTTGTGGGTTACCTTACCACCAGCGGAGCAGTGGCGAGCGGGGCGGACGCGGCCACGGTAAAAGCGGCCAAGTTTGCCATTTCCGGGGCCATTCCGGTGGTGGGCGGTATTCTGTCCGATGCCGCGGAGACGGTGCTGGCTTCGGCGGGAGTGCTGAAAGGAACGGTAGGTGTGTTTGGAATGGTGACAATTTTGGGAATCTGCCTGCTTCCGCTGCTGCGGCTGGCAATCCATTACCTGGTTTATAAGCTGGTGGCGGCCGTTTCCGCCACTATGGGCAGCGGGCCGGTGTGGGAGCTGGTGGATCGAATCAGCGGCGCGTTTGGATTGGTGCTGGGCATGATGGGGGCTTGCTGCCTGCTGCTGCTCATCGCGCTGGTGTCCTGCGTATCGGTGGCAGCGGTATGATGGAGTTGGTGCGGCAATGGCTGCTTGGGGTGGCGTGCACGGCTATGGTGCTGGCGCTGGCCGATAGCCTGGTACCGAAGGGAAACGCGAAAAAAGTATGCCGGCTGGCCGGTGGGCTTGCATTGCTGGTGGCGGCGGTGGGGCCGGTGCTCCGAATAGACGAGGAGTTTTTGTCCCATGCGATAGAGGAGTACCAGGCCATGGGGCAAAGCTATGAAAAAATTTTGGAGGAGAAGAACGCTTTGCTCTACCAAACCATCATAGAAGACGCCGCGGCCGCATATATTGTGGACAAGGCGGAGGAATTCGGCATTTCCTGTCAGGCGGAGGTGACCTTTTCATATGATGAGGACGGCGTACCCAGCCCCTGGGAGGTCACCGCCAGGGGGAGGTGGACGGAGGAACAGCGTGTTCAGCTCAGTCAGATGGTAGAGGAGGACCTGGGGGTTCCCACCCAGCGGCAGTATTACGAGGAGATAGGGCCATGAAGCTTCAATGGAAAACACCGAACGCAGCAAAGCTGTGGAAATTGCTGGACCAGTACAAATATGTGCTGATTGTCATTGCTGTGGGCGTTGTGCTGCTGCTGTGGCCGTCGGGGGAGGGGAAGGAAAGCCACAGGGCCGAGGCCGGCGCACAGAGCGTTCAGGAGACCTTTGACCTGGCGGCGTTGGAGGAAAAGCTGTCTCAGACCTTGTCCCAGGTAGAGGGGGCGGGGAAGGTGAGCGTAACGCTCACAGTAAAAAGCGGCATGGAGCAGGTTTTGGCGTCGGACCGTTCTACCTCTGTGACGGACCGGGGAAGCAGCGTGGAGGAGGAGACGGTGCTGGTGAATTCCGGCTCGGGCCAAGAGGCGGTGCTTTTGATGCAGCGCTACCCCACATTTCAAGGGGCGCTGGTGGTGTGCGAGGGCGGGGACAACGCAGAGATTAGGCTGCTGATGGCCCGGGCGGTGTCGGCGCTCACGGGGATTGGCACAGACCGAATTACAGTGTGCAAAGGGGGATAAGGTCCCCAATTATGGAAACTTGGAGGGCAGAGCGATGAGTGTTTGGAAACGAAACGCAGTGGTGGTGGCCATAGTGCTGTTTGTGGGGGCCGCGGTATACCTGAATTGGTCCTACAGCAGCCAGACGGCGGACGGCGGAGGAAACGGTGAGGGCGGCGGCAAGTTGCTTGGTCAAACGACGCTGGTCAACGGTGAGGACGGCGGAAAGGACGCCGCCGGGGAAGCCAGCAGTGCGCCGGAACCGGCGGGAAGCAGCGCGCCCGGCGGTACGGTGTCCACGGGGTACTTTGCTTCGGCGCGGCTAAACCGGCAGCAGGCGCGAGACAGCGCGCTGGAACTGCTCCAGCAGGCCGCCGCCGACGCCAACGCGCAGCAGGACGTGATTGATGAGGCGAACGCCTCCATCCAGACAATGGCGGCGCTGACATTGTCCGAGGCCCAGGTGGAGAATTTGGTTACCGCAAAGGGTTATGGCGACTGTGTATGCTTTATTGGCGACAACAGCGCCAGCGTGGTGGTGTCCTCTACTGCCGATGGGCTGAGCGAGACGGATATTGCCAAAATATCTGAGATTGTGATGGAGGAGACCGGACTGGCCGCCAGCAGGATTAAAATCATTGAAACCGAGCCGTAATGTATACAAAATACGGGATTGTAATTTGCGGGACAAGGTGATATAATAGCCTCAGCATTGATAGAAGGAGCGTGAGGCGTGATGGCCGAAGGCAAAGAATATATTTCCCACGAAAGTGAGTTGGGCAGCGTCAGCATTTCCGAGGAGGTGCTGGCTGTCATCGCGGCGGCGGCGGCGGTAGACGTAGAAGGTGTGAGTTCTCTGGGGTCCGGGCTGAGCAGCGATGTGACCGCCGCAGCCAACCGCAAGGCGCTGACCCGCGGCGTGCGCCTCGCGGTTGAGGACGAGCGGATTACAGTAGACCTGTCCATTTTGGTGCGGTATGGCTATGTGGTGACTGACGTGGCCAAGGCGGTGCAGGACGCGGTGTTCAGCGCGGTGGAAAACACCAGCGGGCTGAGCGTGTCCTGTGTGAACGTAGCCGTGGTGGGCGTGACCTTCCAAAAATAAAGCGGTTGATCTACGGTTAGAGCCGGGCGCTGGCCCGGCTCTTTTTTCGCAAATTGAAAAAAAGTATTTTCTTTTTTCCCCATGATGTGTATAATGAAATGGATATACAAAAATGGGGTGTTTTGCCCAGCAAGAGAGAAATGCCGGCAGTCTACGCCGGGAAAGGATGATTTCGCCATGAACAGAAGCACTGCCCGCGAAATTGCCGTACACTTTGCCTTTGAGCTGCTGTTTTCGAACGAGCCGGCCCAGCAGCTGCTGAGTCGAGAGCTGACGCCGGAAGCCTTTACCGGACGGAGCCAGGATGAGCAGATGTATGCGCAGTTTCCTGACGAGGGGGAGCTGTCCTACATCAAAACGCTGGTGGAAGGCGTGGGGAGCTGTGGGGCGGAACTGGATGGCTATATTGATAAATATGCCAAGGGCTGGAAGTTTTCCCGCATTGACCGGGTGGCGTCTGCCATTATGCGGGTGACCATGTATGAGATTCTGTATATGCCGGACATTCCCAACAAGGTGGCCATTAACGAGGCTGTGGAAATTGCAAAAAAATATGTGGACGAGGATGTTGTGAAGTTTATCAACGGGATTCTCGGCTCCTTTATTCGGGCGGAGCTCCCCGAGCAGGTATGAGCGGGCGTGGGATTGCCCCTGCCGGGGTCTGTCTGGGTTTTGACACCAGTAATTACACCACCTCCGCCGCCATATTTGGGGAAGGAAGGGCGGAAAACAGGGGAAGGCTGCTGAGCGTGCCTGAGGGGGCGCTGGGGCTGCGGCAGAGCGACGCTCTGTTTCAGCATATAAAGCGGCTGCATCTGATGGTGGAGCAGCTCCGTGAGGAGGGAGCCATTGGCGAAATTGCCGCCGTAGGCGCCTCCACCCGCCCGCGGGAAGTAGAGGGCTCCTATATGCCCTGCTTCTTGGTAGGAGAGGGCGAGGGGCGTGCTTTGGCGGCGGCGCTGGGCGTTCCCTTTTTCCCCTGTTCTCATCAACAGGGCCACATTGCCGCCGCAGCTTGGTCGGCTGACCGGGAGGACCTGTTGGACAAGCCCCATCTGGCGTGGCATCTGTCCGGCGGAACGACAGAGCTTCTGCGGGTTGAACCCATGGGCCATACGGTGCGGGCCGAGGTGATTGGAGGCACCAGTGATATATCGGCGGGGCAGCTCATCGACCGCACGGGAGTGCTGCTGGGCCTGCCCTTCCCGGCGGGCAAGGCGCTGGACGCGCTGTATTCCGAAGCCGATGAATGCCTGGATTATCGAGTGAAGCTGAAGGATTTGACATTTTCTCTGTCCGGTATGGAGAATCAAGTGAAAAGCTTGATGGAAAAAGGAGAAAAACCCGGAAATATCGCGAGGTTTACCATTGATACGGTGACGAATGTGGTGCTGCGGACCACGCGGGAGGCCCAAAAGCGCTGGCCGGGGCTGCCGGTGCTGTGCTCCGGCGGGGTGGCCTCGAATCGGCAGCTGCGCAGCGCGATGGAGAAGGGGTGCGGCGCTTTGTTTGCCCAGCCAAGATATGCGACCGACAACGCGCTGGGTGTGGCGATTCTTACCCGCAGAGCGCTGGACCAGGGGGTAGAGGGGTGAATACCGCCGGGTTTCCCGTCTATACGGTATCTCAGGTAAACGGATATGTAAAGTCGCTGATGGATGACGATCCTCTACTGGGTGGACTGCTGGTGCAGGGGGAGATTTCCAACTATAAATGCTACCCTTCAGGACATCACTATTTTTCATTGAAGGACCCTCAGGGGTCTCTGAGATGCGTCATGTTTCGAAGCGATGCGGTCCGGCTGCGCTTTCGCCCCGTCAATGGGGCGCGGGTGGTGGCCTTTGGGCGCGTGTCCGTATTTCCCAGGGACGGACAGTATCAGCTGTATTGCAGTGAGCTGATGCAGGACGGACGAGGCGCGTTAGACGAGGCGTTTGAACGTCTGCGCCTTCGGCTGGAGGCGGAGGGGCTGTTTGACGATGCGCATAAGCTTAAGCTGCCCCGTTATCCTAAAAAGATTGCATTGGTGACGTCTCCGGCGGGGGCGGCTGTTCGGGATATGCTGCGTATTTTGGGCGCTCGATGGCCTGCGGTCGAGGTTTTGGTGGCCCCCGTTCGGGTGCAGGGGCAGGAGGCGGCGGAGGAAATCGCTGCTGCTATCCACCGGCTGAACAACCGGGCAGATATTGACTTGATTATCACCGGGCGCGGCGGCGGCTCTAAGGAAGACCTGTGGGCCTTTAATGAGGAAGTGGTGGCCCGGGCCATATACCTCTCCAACATTCCCGTCATCTCTGCTGTGGGCCATGAACCGGATGTGACCATTGCCGATTATGTGGCCGATGTGCGCGCGGCGACGCCGTCCAACGGGGCGGAGCTGGCGGTTCCCAATCAGGAGGAGGAACGGGCGCGGCTGAATCAGATGACAGACCGGCTGGTGCGGGCGCAGCGGCGTTTGCTGAAATTGGCCCGGCAGGAGCTGAATCGACTGCAAAGCAGCAGGACGCTGCGAAACGCTATGTCGCCGGTTGAAGATGGCAGGCTGCTGGTGGACGAGCTTCGTCGCCGAATGAGTTTGGCCCTTCAAGGGAAAGCCGACCAGGGCCGGCAGAGGCTGGAGGCTGAAAAAAAACGAATGCCCTCGGCATTCAGGGGACAGCTGAGCCGGCAGCGTGGAACACTGAGCCGTCTGGCGGCGGGCTTGGATGCTATGAGTCCGCTGAAGGTGTTGGGACGGGGCTATGCCATTGCCCGGCGAAACGGAAGAGCGGTGACATTGATTGAGCAGGCTGAGCCGGGAGACGGGCTGGAGGTGCTGGTGTCCAACGGGACGCTGAACTGTGTGGTAAGCGGAAAGGAGGAGCGGTTATGGCAGTAAAAAAGCCGTCCTTTGAGGAGGCCATGGGACGTTTGGAGGCCATTGTGGCAGAGTTGGAACGGGGAGAATGCGGTCTGGACCAATCTTTGAAATTGTTTGAGGAAGGGGCCAAGCTGGCCGGTCAATGCGAGGAGCTTCTGAATAAAGCGGAGCAAAAGGTGACGATGCTGTTGGCGGATGACCGGGAAGCGCCCTTTGAGGGGAACGATTGATATGGATTTTCAACAGGAATATCAAGCGGCGCTGTCTTTGATAGAAAAAGAGCTGAGCGGCTGCTTTGCGGAAAAAGGAAACAGTGAAAAACTGTCAGAGGCGATGCGCTACAGTCTGCTGGCGGGGGGAAAACGCATCCGCCCAGTCCTGACGCTAAAGTTCTGTCAGGCCGTATGCGGTGAGATGGAACCGGCCTTGGACTATGCTTGTGCAGTGGAAATGCTTCACACCTATTCTTTGATTCATGACGATATGCCCTGCATGGACAACGATGATCTTCGCCGGGGCAAGCCAACCTGCCACAGGAAATACGGCGAGTGGCTGGCGCTGCTGGCGGGGGACGCGCTGCAAACGGCAGCCTTTGGGCGCATTGCGGGGTCCTGCCGGACCAGCGCGGAGGCAAATGGCCGCGCCTGTGGTGTGCTGGCCGGGGCAGCGGGCTGCGGCGGGATGTGCGCAGGGCAGTATCTGGACATGGCGGAAGATGGGCAGGCATGGAATGCAGAGCAATTAATCCAGGTTCATACGCTAAAAACCTCAGCGCTGCTGAAGGCGGCCTGCCTGCTGGGGCTGACGGCCTCTCCGAAAGCGCCGTCGCCGGGACAGTGGGCGGCGGCGGAGCGGTACGCTCAAGAGCTGGGATTGGCGTTTCAGATTAGAGACGATATGCTGGATGTTCAGTCCACGACAGAGGAGCTGGGCAAGCCGGTAGGGTCAGATACAGATAATGGAAAGACTACATTTGCCACGATTTTCAGCTTGGAGGAGTGCGCCCGGCTGGTAGAGGAGCATACCCGTTTGGCTAAGGAGAGCGTTGTGGGAGCCTTTGAAAACGGAGAATTTCTTTGCCTGCTGGCCAGGACGCTGGCATTCCGAAAAAAATAATACAGGGAGCGAACGGACATGGTTAACAAGATACTGCTGATTTCAGTGACAGCCTGGGCGATTGCACAGGTGCTGAAACTCTTGATATCCGTGGCGGTTTACCGTAAATTCAATATTAATTATTTGATTACCAGCGGCGGAATGCCAAGCTCCCATTCAGCGCTGGTATGCGCCTGTGCCACTGCTGCCGCATTTGAAGCCGGATTGAGTTCGCCGGTATTTGCGGTCGCCGCAGTGCTGGCCTTCATTGTCATGTACGACGCAGCTAACGTTCGGCGGGAGACGGGAGAGCAGGCAAAGGTGCTCAACTATATCATGCGCAACTGGAACGAGGTCAGACCTGAGGAGTTTGAGGATGAACTGAAGGAACTCATTGGACACACGCCTTTTCAGGTTGCCATGGGCAGCGTTCTGGGAATTGCGGTGGGCATTGTAGGCGGTTTGGCTTTTTAGATGATAAAAATGGCGTTTTTGCAAAGGCAGATGCATAAGGAGGGAGAGCGTCCATGGTTCCAGAGCACTTGAATGAGATCACGGATTTACAGGCCAGATTGCTGTGTGACCAGCTGCGTGAGAAAATTGTGGACAGCGTTTCCCAAACTGGCGGCCATTTAGCGTCCAGCTTAGGCGTGGTTGAGGCCACGGTGGCGGTTCATCGAGTGTTCGACCTGGAAATTGACCGGCTTGTGTTTGACGTGGGGCACCAGTGCTATGCCCACAAAATACTGACTCAGCGAAGCGGACAGATGAACAGTCTGCGCAAGCTTGGTGGTCTGTCCGGCTTCCCGAAGCCACGGGAGCACCGGGCGGACGCATTTATTGCGGGTCACGCCTCCAATGCGGTATCGGTTGCTTTGGGAATGGCGCGGGCCAGAACCAGAAATGAGGAGACTTACAGCGTGCTGGCCATGCTGGGCGATGGGGCCATGACCGGAGGACTGGCCTACGAGGGCCTGTCGGACGCGGGACAGAGTGGGGAGCAGCTGGTGGTCATTCTAAACGATAATGGGATGTCAATCACCAAAAATGTGGGGGGCATGGCGCGGCATCTGGCCCAGCAGCGGCTCAAGCCCCAGTATCTGCAATTCAAGAAGTTTTATCGAAAGGCGACGGGCAAGACTGCCGCAGGGCGGGCGCTGTACCGCTTTACCCACCGGGCAAAGCAGGCGGTTAAAAACGCAGTACTGCATTGTAGTATGTTTGAGGATATGGGGTTTACATATCTCGGCCCTGTGGACGGCCATGATGTGAACTACCTTACTCGGTTGCTGCGCTATGCGAAGGAATTGAATTGCCCCGTTTTGCTTCACATCAAAACTGTAAAGGGGAAAGGCTATGCACCTGCTGAACAGGAGCCGGACCGCTTTCATGGGGTAGGTCCTTTCCGTAAGGAGGATGGCCTTGCGTTGGAGGAGGGGCGGGGGGAGAGCTTTTCCTCTGTGTTTGGTCAAACGCTGTGCCAGTTGGTGGAGGAGGGGGAGAATCTTGCCGCCGTAACCGCCGCCATGTGCAGCGGCACCGGGCTGGACGAGTTTTCAAAGCGGTATCCCCAGCGCTTTTTTGATGTGGGCATCGCAGAAGGCCACGCTGTGGCTATGGCTGCCGGTATGGCAAAGCAGCGTATGACGCCGGTGGCGGCAATCTACTCCACATTTCTTCAGCGGGCCTATGATATGCTAATCCATGACGTAGCTATCCAAGGGCTCCACGTGGTGCTGGGAGTGGACCGGGCAGGGCTGTCGGGCGAGGATGGGGAAACCCACCACGGGGTATTTGACGTGGCCTATCTCAGCACTGTGCCTGGCATGAAAATTTATTGTCCGGCCAGCTTTGAGGAGCTGCGGCAAATGCTGCGCTATGCTGTGTGCAAAAACCGCGGGCCGACGGCGGTGCGCTACCCCAAGGGCGGGGAGGGAGAGCTCCGGGAAATATGCGGCATCGAAGGCACGGCTGTGCTGCGAACCGGCCAGAATATCACAATAATTTCCTATGGAACGATGGTCAATGAGGCACTGGATGCGGCCCGGAGGCTGGAGGAAAAAAAGATTTCCGCCCAGGTTTTAAAGCTTAACAGCATTGCACCTCTGGATATGGAGGCCATTGCCGACAGCGCAAAGAAGACCGGACGGGTTTTGGTGGCGGAGGAGTGTGTGGACGCAGGATGCGTTGGACGGCGCATCGCCGCTGAGCTGACCCTTCGGGGGGTAAGCGGTGTGCAAATGGCGCTGGTCAATCTGGGGGACCGATTTGTACAGCATGGGACGGTGGCGGAGCTGCGCCAGCTGTGCGGAATTGACGGGGCGTCTATCTGCCGGAAAGCTTTGGAGGTGATGGGCGGTGGCTAAAAAGCGGGTGGATGTTCTTATGGTAGAGCAAGGACTGGCGGAAAGCCGACAAAAGGCTCAGGCCTTGATTATGGCAGGACAGGTATATTTTGGAGAGCGGCGGTGCGATAAGGCTGGATTGACGCTGGAGGAGGACGCTGCCCTTGAGGTTCGGGGCCAAACCATGCCCTATGTGAGCCGGGGGGGCTTGAAACTGGAAAAGGCGATGGCTGTTTTTCCCATTACGCTGACAGGAAAGATTGCCGCGGATATCGGCGCGTCTACCGGAGGGTTTACCGATTGCATGCTGAAAAACGGCGCGGCCAAGGTATACGCTGTGGATGTAGGTTATGGTCAGCTGGCCTGGTCAATTCGCAATGACCCCAGGGTGGTGTGCCTGGAGCGGACAAACGCCAGATATTTGACAACAGAGCAGATTCCAGAGAAACTGGATTTTGCCTCGATTGATGTGTCGTTTATCTCTCTGGGGCTTATTTTGCCGGCTCTGCGTCCACTTTTAAAGGAGGAGGCAGAGGTAGCGGCCTTGGTAAAGCCCCAGTTTGAGGCTGGCCGGGAAAAGGTGGGTAAAAAGGGCGTAGTCCGTGATGCGGCCGTCCATTTAGAGGTGCTGGAGCAATTTCTGCGTCATGGAGAACGGGCGGATTTTTCTGTAAAGGGATTAGACTTTTCGCCCATTCGCGGGCCGGAAGGAAATATTGAATATTTGGGATATCTGCGGGCAGGGGCCGGCGAACGCTTTGACGGTGATTTGAAGGAATTGGTGCGGCAATCCCATGAGACGTTGAAGGGAGAGGGATAATGAAGGTAGTGCTCAGTCCGAACCCCTATCGGGACCGAGGGCTGCGGGCGGCGCAGTATGCAAAGCGGGTTCTGGAGCGGGGCGGGGTGGACACGGTGGTCTGCCTGCCCTTTGAGGTAGATTCGGGCAGCCATTTGGAGCTGTCCGCAGACCTGCCTTTGGGCCGTCTGGCGCAGGAACTGGAGGGAGCCGAGGTGCTGGTGTGCTTCGGGGGAGATGGAACCATTCTCCATTCCGCCAGAGAGGCCACCGCTCGAAATATTCCTGTGCTGGGTGTCAATTTAGGAAGCATTGGCTTTATGGCTGAGTTGGAGCAGGGAGAACTGTCGCTGCTTTCCCGGTTGGTCAACGGGAAGTTCGGCGTAGAGCGGCGGATGATGCTGGACGTGATTGTGCGGCGGGATGGGCGCACGATCTTCACAGAATCCGCGCTGAATGACGCCGTGGTCACCAAAGGAGCCGTGGCCCGGGTGTTGGATTTAGAGGTGACGGGGGACCGGGTGGTTATCTCCTCCTTTTCTGGGGACGGGCTGATAGCGGCCACGCCTACCGGCTCGACGGCCTATTCCTTGGCGGCGGGAGGTCCTATTGTGGAGCCTACGGCGGAAAATATCATTATTACGCCCATTTGCGCCCACTCTATGCACGCTAAGCCCTTTGTACTGGACAGTGCCCGCGCGGTTGGAATTCGGGTGGCGCCAGGGTGCAAAAAGACGGCCTACCTTTCGGTAGACGGTGGGCGGGCGTTTCGTATTCAGCCGGGAGACTGGGTGGAATGCCGCCGGTCCAAACAGGTTACCCGGCTGGTGAAGCTGACAGGGCGCAGTTTTTATGAGCGGATTAATCAGAAATTAGGAAAGGCGTAGACAGGATGCGGTTTCATGCAGCCTGTCGTACGTGCCGGGCAGGCGTTGAAACGACCGTACCGGGAGATAAAATCTATGCTGGACTGAGGAGGAATTAGATATGCTCTCCTTACTTCATATTGAAAATATCGCGGTGATTTCCTGTGCCGATATTATGTTTGACCAAGGGTTTAATGTGCTGACAGGTGAGACCGGCGCAGGCAAATCCATCGTCATCGATGCCATTGGGGCGATTATGGGGGAGCGCACCAGCCGGGATTTGATTCGAACCGGGGCAAAAACCGCCCGGGTTTCGGCTGTGTTTCGGGACTTGCCCCCGCTGGAATGGTTTGAGCGGCAGGGGGGCGGTCCTGATGAAAACGGCGAGCTGCTCATTGAGCGGTCCATTCAGGCGGATGGGAAGAATGTCTGCCGGGTCAATGGCCGTCCACTGTTGGTTACACAGCTGCGGGAGCTGGGCTGTCAGCTGCTGAATATTCATGGTCAGCACGATGGGCAGCAACTGTTGGATGAGGAATGCCACTTGGGCTATCTGGACAGCTTTGGCGGGACTGGGGAGAGCCGGGCGCTGTTTGCGGCATCTTATGAGCAAGTGCGCTCCCTTCGGCGGGAGCTGGACAGCCTTCAGATGGACGATGCGGAAAAGGCGCGCCGAATTGATACGCTGACCTACCAAATTGAGGAATTGGAGGGCGCGCAACTGCGTCCAGGTGAAGATGAGGAGCTGTCTCAGCGCCGGGATGTGCTGCGAAACGCGGAGCGGCTCACCGATGCGGTAAACGAGGCATGGCGGGCTCTGACCGGCGGAGACGACGGGGAGGGGGCGGTATCCCTGCTGATGGAGGCGGAAAATCACCTGGGTCAGGGCGGACGGTACAGTGATAATCTTCAGGCACTGTCTGAGCAGGCGGCGCAGCTTCGATGCGATGTGGATGATTTGGCGGAGCAGGTGCGGGATTTGCGGGGTACTCTCGACTTTTATCCCGGCGAATTGGAGGAGTTGGAGGAGCGGCTTGACAAGCTGTACCGGCTGAAAAAAAAGTATGGAGGCAGTACGGAAGAAATGCTGGAGTATCTGGAAAACTGCCGCCAGGAGCTGGATGCCATTCAATTTTCTGAGGACCGCATTGCAAGGCTGGAAAAGGAACTGGGGAAAGCGCTGGAACAGGCAAGGAAGCAAGGGAAAATACTTTCCGATGAGAGGCGGTCGGCAGCCCGGCGGCTTGCCCAGCGGATTCAGTCGGAGCTGACCCAGCTGGACATGCCCAAGGTGCGCTTCCAGGTGGAGTTTGCGCCAAAGGACGGAGCGGACGGGATGGATGCCACCGGCATGGACGTGGTACGTTTTCTGATGTCCGCCAATGTGGGAGAGGATCTAAAGCCAATTCAGAAAATTGCCTCTGGCGGCGAGCTGTCCCGCATTATGCTGGCGCTGAAAAACGTGCTGGCGGAGACAGAGCAGGTAACTACTCTGATTTTCGACGAGGTGGACACCGGGGTATCCGGACGGGCGGCGGGAAAGGTGGCACAGAAGCTATTCCAGGTATCCCAGAACAAGCAGGTACTGTGCGTCACCCATCTGCCCCAGATTGCCGCCATGGGAGACGTTCACTTTTCCGTGGAAAAGGGCGAGCAGGACGGCCAAACCTTTACTCAGGTGGAGCGCTTGGACCGCGCACAGCGCAGGTCGGAGCTGGCTCGGCTCAGCGGCGGAGACGTCACCGCCGTTATGCTGGACGGGGCGGAGGAACTGCTGGCGGCGGCGGAGAAATTTAAGACGGGAGCGCGGAAAAGAAATGATTAAGGGTATATTCTTTGATGTAGACGGGACGCTGGTTGGCTTTCGGCAGACCCAGCTTTCCGACCGGCTTCGGGCGGACCTTCTGGCTCTGCAGGCAAAGGGAATCAAAATTTTTATCAGCTCAGGCCGGGCAAGGCAGGATTTTGCCCGCACAGGAATGCTTCGGGATGTGGTATTTGACAGCTATGTGACGCTGAACGGCCAGTGCTGTTATGATGGGGAAGGAGTCTATTTGGATTGCCCAATCTGTCGGGAGGACTTGGTGGCAGCCTGCCGGGTGCTTCAAGAGAATCCCAGCATGGCGGCGCTGATGGAAGGGGATGGCGTGAGCTATCTGACGAAAATTGACGACCGAATGCGGGAGATTTATCACTTTCTTCACACGGAGCTTTGGGAAGTCAGACCGCCGGAGTGGATGCTGGAGGAAAAGGTGTATCAATTTGTACCAATGGTAGGTCCGGAAGATGAGGAACGATTTTTGTCCGTTATGCCTCACTGCGGCCATTCCCGCTGGCACCCCAAGGGGCTTGACATTTTTCCGAAAAATGGGGGAAAAGCGGCGGGGGTCAGGGCAGCTATGGAGCGATACGGACTGTCGGCAGACGAGGTTATGGCTTTTGGCGATGGAGAGAATGATGAAGCCATGCTCAGAATGGTTGGGACCAGCGTGGCTATGGGCAACGCAGTGGACCAGATTAAAGCGCTGGCCGATTACATAACAGCTTGCGTGGAGGAGGACGGCATCTCTCAGGCGTTGAGACAATTTGGACTGCTTCAGGATTAAAATAACAAACTTGAGAAAATTTGACGGCACCGTACAGCTCCTAATTAGGGAGATTTGTGCGGTGCCGTCTTAAAATGCTTACCAAAATAAAGTTTTTTCATATTTCGGCAAAATAATGGTTGCATTGCCAAATATAAAAGAGTATACTATTCGTGAGATATTATACGTATGATAAGGGAGGCGAGACAGTGTATCAGATTGGAGATAAGGTTGTCCACCCTATGCACGGTGCGGGAGTGATTGACTCCATTGTGCAGCGCAAGATAGCAGGGCAGCTCCAGGAGTATTATTTGCTGAGATTATCGGTAGGTAGCATGACAGTGATGATTCCTACTGAGAACACCCAGGAGATTGGCGTGCGTCCCGTGGTGTCAGGGCAGGAGGCGGAAAACCTGATCAGCGCCATGGAAAGCATTGAAGTGGATATGGCGCAGAATTGGAACCGACGCTATCGTGAAAACATGGTGCGCCTGAAAAGCGGCGATTTGTTGGAGGTTGCGCGGGTGGTAAAGGGGCTTTTGCTTCGGGAGAGCCAGCGCGGACTGTCTAATGGAGAGCGCAAAATGCTTCACACAGCCAAGCAGATATTAATCTCCGAGCTGGTGCTGGCGCAGAGCCTGCCCTATAAAACAGTGGAAGCAAATATAGATGTTTTACTCAGTCATTAGCGGGAGGGAGCCGAAGGGCTCCTTTTTGCGCGGGAGGCAGAGCAATGGGATTGTTTTTAAAAAAGAGGAAAGAGCCGCCGGCGCAGTGCTGTGCGGTCATTGTGGCGGCAGGTCTGGACAAGCTGATGGCGGACGTGGGAGGGCTGCCGGTTATTGTGCGCTGTATTGAGGCGTTTCAACAGGCGCCCAGCATAGCGGAGATTGTTGTGGTAACCCGGGAAGACCTTGTGCCGGAGGTGGCCCGGCTATGTCAGCAGTTTCAGCTGACCAAAGTGACCAAGGTGATTCGGGGGGGGAAGAACCGCACTCAGTCGGCTCGCTTGGGTACACTGGAGGCTGGCCGTAATATTCCGCTGATTGCAATTCACGACGGTGCCCGGCCCTTTGTTTCAATTCAGGTGATTGAGGACGCAGTGGCTCAGGCGGCCCAAAATGGCGCGGCGGCCCCCGCTATTCCAGTAAAGGACACCATAAAGACCGCACAGGGCGGCATTGTGAATCAGACGTTGAACCGGGCTGAGCTTTACGCGGTGCAGACGCCCCAGGTTTTCGATGCGTCTCTGATTCGTGCGGCCCTGCAAAAGGCATTGGACGATGGGGCGGAGCTGACCGATGACTGCGCAGCAGTAGAGCGTTTGGGGATGAAGGTGGTGCTCACCGCTGGAGATGAGCGGAACATGAAGCTGACTACGCCGACAGACTTGCTGTTTGCCGAGTGCTTGTTGGAGGAGGCTGCGCTGCCATGAGAATTGGACACGGATATGATGTGCACCGGCTGACGGACGGGCGAAGGCTGATTTTAGGCGGGGTAAATATTCCGTTTGAGAAGGGGCTGCTGGGCCACTCGGACGCAGATGTTCTTGCGCACGCTGTTATGGACGCGCTTTTGGGCGCGGCGTCTTTAGGTGATATTGGGAAACTGTTTCCGGATACCGACCCGGCGTATGAGGGAGCGGACAGTATGCTTTTGCTGAAGCGGGTGGCAGAGTTGTTGGAGGAGAGGGGCTATGCCGTGGGCAATGTGGACGCTACCATTGTGGCGCAGAGGCCCAGACTGTCCGGCGATATTCCGGCTATGCGGGAAAATTTGGCAAAAGCTATGGGCGTTGAGGCGGACCGGGTGAGCGTCAAAGCCACTACGGAGGAAAGGCTGGGCTTTACTGGGTCTGGCGAGGGGATTGCCGCCCACGCTGTGGCCCTTATCACAGAACAATAGAATATGGATGAACCAACGCTCCTTTTAAGGCATATGATGCCTTGGAAGGAGCGTTTCCGCGTTCTGACCGACACTACGGGAAAGGAATGGTGGGCCTATGGTTTATTATCTGATCATCTGCCGCTCACTGACCTACGCGCAGCGAACCGCTCATGTGCTGGAGCGGGCGGGAATTCCCAGCTCCGTTCTTCGCGCGCCAAAGCTCATCTCAAAAGAAGGGTGCGGCTATTGCGTACGAATTCCGGAGCGCCGGCTTACTGACGCGCTGGTGATTTTGCGGCGGGAGGGAATGGCGCCAAAGCAGGTATTTCTTCAGTCTGCGGACGGTGCGTACAGCGAGGTGACGGCATGATATATTTGGACAGTGCGGCGACTACGCTGGAAAAGCCGCCGTCTGTTCCCAAAGCCAGCGCTTGGGCAATGACCCACTTAGCCAGTCCGGGGCGCGGCGGGCACAGGGCCGGCATGGGGGCGGCGGAGCTGGTCTACCGGGTGCGGGAGCAGGCGGCACAGCTGTTTCATGCCGGCGATTCGGAGCGGGTGATACTCACCTCGAACGCCACACACGGCCTGAATATAGCCATCCATTCGTTGGTGCGGCCCGATGGGACGGTATTAATCTCTGGCTATGAGCATAACGCAGTCACGCGTCCACTCTATGCCATTCCGGGCGTAAAGGTTAAAGTGGCGGCGGGAACGCTGTTTGACGCGGACGAGGTATACGCGGCTTTTGAGAGGGAGCTCACGCCGGAGGTGGATGCGGTGATATGCAACCATGTCTCCAACGTGTTTGGCTTTATTCAGCCTGTGGCGCGCATTGCCAGACTATGCCGGGAACGGGGGAAGCCGCTGATTGTGGATGCCTCCCAGTCAGCAGGTATTGTCCCCGTCAATATGGAGGAGT
The DNA here is from genome assembly GCA_948766235.1 of uncultured Oscillospiraceae bacterium. Taxonomy (GTDB): domain Bacteria; phylum Bacillota; class Clostridia; order Oscillospirales; family Oscillospiraceae; genus Enterenecus. The sequence goes on from CAQCFX010000002.1 coordinate 50,564, forward strand.
GGGGCGCTGCGTTTGTAGCTATGCCTGGGCACAAGGGATTATACGGCCCGCAGGGCACTGGGCTGCTGCTGTGTGGGGCGGATACCGTGCCCCTGCTGTACGGCGGTACAGGCAGCCTGTCCGCGCAGCAAGATATGCCGGATTTTCTGCCGGACCGATTGGAAGCGGGAACCCAGAATGTGTGCGGCGCCGCCGGATTGCTGGAGGGAATGCGGTTTGTCAGCCATAAGGGCATTGAGCGGATTCACGCCTACGAGTGTGGTCTGGCTCAGCGCATGATGAACCGGCTGGCAGGCATGACGGGGATTCGGATTTTCCGAGGCGGGCAGAATCAG
>CAQCFX010000002.1:50908-71021 GCA_948766235.1 uncultured Oscillospiraceae bacterium
CGGATTATTTTCCCTGGTGGTGGACGGGATGGATTGTGAGGCCGTTGCGGAACAGTTGGCACGGCGAGACGTGGCGGTGCGGGCCGGTCTGCATTGTGCGCCGCTGGCCCACCAGACAGCGGGAACGGCAGAGAGCGGTACGGTTCGGTTCAGCTTTTCTGCCTTCAACAGCGCATATCAGGCGGATTATGCGGCTATGGTATTACAGAATATTGTGAAAGACGGCAAAAAGGCGTGGTAAATCCACGCCTTTTTTGTGGACCAAATTTTGAATTTTCTTTGATTTACCCGTGATTTGCTTGCCAACCGACAGGGAATAGGCTATAATACTATGAAGTGGTCGGCTAACCTGTGTCCGGCAGAGAATGAACGGGTTGCGAATCAAGCGGCGGAAAAGGGTGGATGAGTATGGACGCTATCTGGGAGGCGCTGAAATCGGCGCCGGAGTATCTCAGGTTCATCGGCTTTGCCGATGTTTTAGATATGGCAATCATTGCCTTTGGAATATATCATTTATTTCGCTTTGCGCGGCGCAGCCGTTCCGGGCAGGTAGTCAAGGCCATCATATTTATCGTCGTAGCCATGGCGCTTGCCGACGTATTCCATCTGCGCGTGATTAGCTTTGTGCTGCGAAACGCGATGGAGCTGGGCGTGATTGCGCTGATTATCATTTTTCAGCCGGAGCTGCGCCGCTTTCTGGAGCAGATGGGCAGCGGTAAGATTAAAGAGCTGTTTGTGGCTGAGACCTATGGCAATGATTTGGAAAGCGCCATTATGGAGACGGTGGAGGCATATGCGTCCCTCTCAAAGGATAAGGTGGGCGCGCTGATGGTGTTTGAGCGGCGCACGATGCTGGACGATATGCTCAAGACCGGCACCATGCTGGACTGCCGGGTATCTGCCGAACTGCTGAAAAACCTGTTTTGGAATAAGGCGCCCCTTCACGATGGGGCGGTGATTGTGCGCAATGGCCGCATCGTGGGAGCGGGCTGTATGCTTCCGCTCTCCGGCAATGTGAATTTGAGCCGGGACCTGGGAATGCGCCACCGGGCGGGCATTGGAGTGAGTGAGAACTCGGACGCAGTGGTAGCGATTGTTTCAGAGGAAACGGGGTCTATTTCTGTGGCGGTCAACGGGATGCTGAAGCGGCATCTCTCGCCTGAGACGCTGGAACGGCTGCTTCGACTTGAATTGATGCCCGCGGCGGAGGAGAACAAGCCGGCGACCGCCGCTGCCCGGATTTCCAGCGTATTCAAAGGAATCAAGGGAGATAATTCCAATGGGAAAGAAGATTCTTGACAGTAAAGCGCTCTATGTGGTGCTCTCTGTCCTATTGACGGTGGCGATTTGGTGCTATGTGACCTCGACCGACGGCACCCCGAGGAACGAGACCATTTCAAACGTTCCGGTTACATTCAGCGGGCTGGATATTTTGGAGGACCGCAATCTTATGATTGCGAATATGGATTTGACCACCAACGTCAGTGTGCGGGCCACTCCCGCGGTGTTGGCCAGACTGTCCGACAAGACCCTCCAGGCAAATGTCAATGTGTCCAATATCAGTGATGCGGGCACCCATACCATTAACTATACGGTGGATTTGCCTTCGGATGTCAGCCCGAACCAGGTGCAGTTCGTCAGCGGGGCGAGCGGAAACGTGGTTACGCTTGAGGTAGCCCGGTATCTGCGCCGGGAGATACCGTTGAAGGGAAGCTTCCAGGGCAAGGCGGCGGACGGTTACCTGGCCGGAACAGAGGATGATTTCTTGTTTTCGCCCAGCACTGTGTGGGTAAGCGGCCGGATGGAGTATGTCAATCAGGTGGCGGAGGCCCGCGTGACCATTACAGGAGAGGGCCTAACCGACCCTGTCAGCGATGAGTTTACCTTTGAGCTTATCGGCGCCAGCGGAGATGTGCTGGAGGACCTGGACGTTACCTGTGATGTAGAGAAGGTCTATGCCAATTTCCCTGTGTGGGCGATGGCGGAGATTCCTTTGAAGGTGAACCTGGTAGCCGGCGGCGGCCTGGGTGTGGATGATGTGGACTGCGTTTTGAGCGCGGACTCTATTATGGTGGCGGGCAGCCGGGATGAGGTGACGGCGCTAACCAAGGAAGGGTCTATCAATTTGGCCACCATTGATCTGGCGTCTGTTCGAGACGGAGACGAGCTGACCTTCCCTGTGCCGCTTACCGATGAGCTGAAAAATCTCAGCGGTTTGACGGATATCCGGGTGACCATAACAGTGAAAAAGCATGTGGTAAGCCAGACCTTTTCCGCTACGAGAATTCAATATATTCACAACCCGGAGGGATGGAATGTGGATATTGTGACCAAAGAGGTAGCGGTGGAGATACGAGGAAGCCAGAAGCTGATGGACGAGCTGACGGCGGAAAATATTCGAATTGTGGCAGATTTGCAGAACATCACGCAGGCGGCCGGGCAATATACCGTGCCGGTGAATGTACGCTTAGACAGCGAGGGTTCCAATGCAGAAATCGGCGCGATGAATTCGAATTATTCCATCGTTGTCACCCTCACCCCGGCCTGATATGTTTGGGTATATTCGCCCCGTTCTGGACCGGCTGGACGAGGGGCAGCGGGAGGCGTATCAGAGCGCCTACTGTGGACTGTGCCATACTTTGGGAGAGCGTCATGGCTGGCTGGCCCGGCTGACCCTGCAATATGACTTTACGTTTCTGGCCATTGTGCTGACAGCCGGGGAAGCGGAGGATAAGTCTGCCTGCCGCCGCTGTCCGGTCCACCCGTTTCGCAGGCCCCGGGCCTGCCTTCATGGAAGGCACATGGCTGCCGCCGCTGATCAGAGCATGATTTTGAGCTGGCACAAACTGTCGGACGACATAGAGGACCACGGGATGATTACGGGATTGCCGTTTCGATTGGTCCGCGGGGTGTTTGGCCGGGCATACCGCCGGGCGGCGCTGGCACAGCCCGAGTTTGACCGGCGGGTAAGGGAAGGTCTTGCCCGGTTGAAGCAGTTGGAAGGCGAGCGTTCTGAACAGCTTGACCGGGTCGCGGACACATTTGCGGGTATTTTATCCTCCTCGTCTATGGCTTACCCGGAGGGCAGCGCCACAAGGCGCGCATTGGAGGCGCTGCTGTATCATCTGGGCCGGTGGATTTATTTGATGGACGCGTGGGACGATTTGGAGGAGGACCAAAAGGAGGGCCGCTATAATCCGCTGGATGCCCGCTTCCAGGGGCGGGCCAGGGAGGAGCGGGCTTATTTGGAGACTACCGCTACCCACTCTGCCCGATTAGCAGGAGCCGCCGCCAATCTGCTGGAGTTGGGAAGCTGGGCTCCGATTGTGGAAAATATACTTTATTTAGGTTTGCCCGCCGTGCAGAGCGCAGTGTTGGATGGCCATTGGAAAGAAATTAGACAGACAAGGAGAAAGCCACATGAGAGATCCCTATGAGGTGCTGGGCGTTAGCACTGACGCCAGCGACGACGAGATTAAAAGAGCCTATCGTGACTTAGCGCGGAAGTACCACCCGGACAATTATCAGAACAATCCTCTGGCTGACCTGGCGGAGGAAAAGATGAAAGAAATCAACGAGGCTTACGATGCAATCACCAGGGGTCGTGCCGATGGCTCCGGGGGAGGCTATGCCCAGAGCGGCTATGGTTACGGCGGCAGCGCGGCTTATCAGCAGCGGCGGAGTTCAACTGGGTCTGCCCAGTTTTCACAGGTACGACAGTATATCAATAGCAATGATTTGGATGTGGCGGAGCAGATTTTGCAAGGGGCGTCCCCCAAAAACGGCGAGTGGTATTTTCTGATGGGGAGTATTGCCTACCGCCGGGGGTGGATTGATGAGGCCAGGCAGAATTATCAGATTGCGGTGCAGATGGACCCGGGAAATATGGAATACCGCCAGGCACTGAATATGATGCAGCGGGGGGGCTATGGATATCAGCCCGATATGGTGGGCGCCGGCTGCGACGGGTTGGATTGCTGCACGGCCATGATGTGCATGAATTGTATGTGCGGAGGCTGTCGCTGAGATGAGAAGAAAAAGCGCGGCGGTCAAGGTGGCCTATCCGGCAATTCTGAGTGCGCTGGCGTTGGTGCTGGTATATATCAGCGCTGTGGCGCCCACGGGAAACTGGGGCGTGGTGGCCCTGGCGGGGCTGCTGCCGGCGGCGGCGGTGGTGTCCGTGGGGCTGAAGGCCGGATTTTTATGCTGGGCGGCGGTGGTCATCCTGGCATTTCTGCTGGTGCCGGATAAGTTTAGCGTGCTGTTGTTTGGGGCTCTGTTTGGACTCTACCCCATGGTAAAGTCTCTTGTGGAGCGGCTGCGCAAAAGGCCGCTGGAATATTTGCTAAAGCTGGCATTTTTTAACGCCGCTTTTACGGTGATTTGTCTAATTGCGTTTACTGCCGTAACGGCGTCGCTTCCACCGATGCTCGGCGGCTCTGTATGGGTGCTGTATTCGGTGGCAAACGTGGTGTTTTTACTATATGATTATGGATTCAGCCGGTTGATTGCGGTATATATTGCCCGTGTTCAGCGGGCAGTCCATTGAAAACGGAGGCGCGGATATGGTAAAAAGCATGACTGGCTATGGCCGGGGGGAGCAGTCCTTTGATGGATTCCAGGTTACAGTTGAGCTCCGGGCGGTGAATAACCGCTACCTGGACTGTACGGTGAAGATGCCCCGGGCCTATATTTTCGCGGAGGATGCCATGAAAGCCAAGGTGCAGGCTGGCGTGAGCCGGGGTAAGGTGGACGTGTTTGTCACGATTACCCGTTCCGGCGGAGACGATGTGGTGGTCACAGTAAACGAGGAGCTGGCCAAGAGCTATATCGACGCTTTGTACCAGCTCCATGATTTGGGCGGCGGGAAAGTGAAGCGCGAGTACCGTGCCACCGATCTGGCCCGCTTCCCTGATGTGCTCACCGTGGAAAAGCGGGCAGAGGATTTGGACCAGGTCAAAGAGCGGCTGCTCACGGTGCTGGACCTGGCGATTGAGGATTTTAACGCGATGCGCTCCACAGAAGGAGAGCGGCTGGCTGCGGACATTTTGAACAGGGCGGAGCGAATTGAGGACTTGCTGGGCCGGGTGGAGGTCTGCTCGCCTCAGACAGTGGCGGATTACCGGGCAAGATTGGCGGCAAAAATGCAGGAAATTCTGCAAAACGTTCAAATTGACGAGGGGCGGCTGCTGACTGAGGCGGCGATTTTTGCCGACAAGGTGGCGGTTGACGAGGAGACGGTGCGTCTTCACAGCCATTTGGGACAGCTGCGGGAACTGCTGGCCGGAGGAGGCGCGGTGGGGCGCAAGCTGGATTTCCTGATTCAAGAGTTTAACCGGGAGGCAAATACCATAGGCTCCAAATGCAGTGACCTGGAAATCACCCGCTATGTGGTGGATATCAAGGCGGAGATTGAGAAAATCCGGGAACAGGTTCAGAATTTGGAGTGAGGGGCAATGAAGCTGATTAATATTGGGTTTGGCAGCATGGTGTCAGCTCAGCGGGTGATTGCGATTGTCAGCCCTGATTCCGCGCCCATCAAGCGATTGGGGCAGGAGGCGAGGGAGCGGGGAATGCTCATTGACGCCAGCTTCGGCCGCAAAACCCGCTCAGTTTTGGTGATGGACAGCGACCATGTGATTTGGTCGTCTCTGAGCGTTCAGCAGATGACTGCCCGATTTGGCAATGGGGCGGAGCAGGAACAAGAGATAGAGGAGGATGAGCTGTGAGTGCATTGGCAGGTCAGAGAAGGGGAGAACTGATTGTGCTCTCAGGTCCCTCCGGCGTGGGCAAGAGCACTGTGATATCCGAGCTTTTGAGCAGTCGGCGTGATATCCACTTTTCCGTGTCTTTTACCACCCGGCAGCCCCGAACGGGAGAGGCGGACGGCGTGAACTACAATTTTGTCTCCCGGCAGGAGTTTGAACGGATGATTGCTGATGATGAATTGTTGGAATATGCCGAATATGTGGGAAACTACTACGGCACATCTCTGAAGGTGATTCGCGAGCAGCTGGAGCGTGGGGTGGATGTACTGCTGGATATTGAGGTTCAAGGGGCGGCCAAAGTAAAGGAGCGCTGCCCTGAGGCAGTGCTGATTTTCCTGATTCCGCCCTCGATTGAGGAGCTGTCCCGCCGGCTTCATCGGAGAAATACCGACGCGGAGGAGACAATCCAGCGCCGCTTGGAAAAGGCCCGGGAGGAGTGCGGAGAAAGTGTGCATTATGACTACTTGGTGGTCAACGATACAGTCGTATCCGCCGCCGGAGAAATCCTGTCCATTCTTCAGGCGGAGCGGTGCCGCACATCCAGGCGGTTGTTTATGATACAAGGTATCGTGGGAAATGAGTGTTAAAATAATACCATTTAGACGTAGAGGAGGAGCTGTTATGTTACTTTATCCCGCTATCAAGGATTTGCTCAACGAGGTGCCCAGCCGGTATATGCTGGTAAATATGGTTGCCAGCCGGGCCAGAAAGCTGTCCAGCGAGGCTGAGCTTTCCGGAGAGCCGCTGGAGGAGAAGGCGGTTTCCCTGGCTATCCATGAGGTGGCCAGCGGAGCGCTTCAGATTGAGGGGATGGACGAGGAATAAGTCAGACGGGCAAGCGGGACTCCGCTTGCCCTTTGGACTTACAAAGAGAAAGAGTTGAGGTGACGTACGCCGTGGCCAGCATTGCGAAAATTGCCGTATCGGCGGCCACCTACGCCATTGACCGGCCCTATGATTATCGGATTCCCCCAAAACTGGAGGGCACTGTGCATCCCGGAATGCGGGCAGCGGTTCCCTTTGGCGCAGGAAACCGGGTCTGTGACGGAATTGTGTTAGCTTTAGGGCAGCGGGAGGATATCGGGAAACTGAAAGATATCATTGCGCTTTTGGATGAGGAGCCGATGCTGGGGCCTGAGTTTATACAGCTGGCCCTGTGGATGCGTGAGCAGTATTACTGTACTGTGTACGACGCTATGCGGGTGATGCTTCCCGCAGGGCTGTGGTTTTCACTGAAGGACTGCTGGCGCATTGCGCCGATGATGGACCGGGAGGCAGCCTATGAAGCTGCCGGCAGCGACCCATTGGCCCGGAAACTGGTTGAGATGCTGCTTGCCAATCATGGCTGGGCGGAGCTGGGAAAAATTCGTATGGCATTTGGAACCGCTGACCCAGGGCCGGCGCTGCGGATGTTGGCCCAAAAGGGAGCTGTGGTCCAAGAGGCCAGCGCGGCACGGAGCGTCAATGACAAAACGCAGCAGGTGGCTGTGCTGACGATGGCCCCTGATGAAGTAATGGCGGCGCTGGCTCCAAAGCGGAAGCGCGCCCCGCTTCAATTTGCTGTGGGGGAAACTTTGTGCGCGATGGGAGAGGCGTCCGCCAAAGAGCTGTGCTATTTTACCGGCGCGTCGATGAGTACCCTCAAATCGCTGGAGCGGCAGGGAATCCTCACCTTGTCCAAACGGGAGGTGTACCGCAGGCCCAGTTTGCCGGAATGGGAGGAGACCGAGACTGCGTCAGTGACCCTCAACGCAGAGCAGCAGACGGCCTATTCCCGTCTGCTGGAGTTGACGCAAACGCAGAATGGCGCCACAGCCTTGCTGTATGGCGTCACCGGAAGCGGAAAAACTCAAATATATTTGAAGCTGATTCACTCTTTATTGGAAAAGGACAGAGCGGCCTTGGTGATGGTGCCGGAGATTGCCTTGACGCCCCAGCTTATGAGAATTTTTTCCGCTCATTTTGGGCGGGAAGTAGCGATACTGCACAGTATGCTGTCCGCTGGGGAGCGCTGTGATGAATGGAAGCGGATCCGCCGGGGAGAGGCAAAGGTGGTGGTGGGAACCCGGTCGGCGGTTTTTGCGCCTTTGCCCAATTTGGGTATTATTATTATGGACGAGGAGCAGGAACCATCCTATAAATCGGAGCAGAGTCCACGGTATCATGCTCGGGAAGTGGCCCGCTATCGCTGCTACAAGGCGAACGCATTGCTGTTGCTGGGGTCGGCAACGCCGTCGGTTTACACAATGTACCATGCGCAGCGGGGAGAATACAGTATTGTTCCGCTCCGCTGCCGGTTTAACGAACAGGCGCTGCCTCAAGTGACCATTGTGGATATGCGGGAGGAGCTTCGGCGGGGAAACGGCGGCTGCATCAGCGCCGCGCTGGCCCAGCGGCTGTGGGAAACCGTGGAGCGGGGAGAGCAGGCAATCCTGTTTCTGAACCGCCGGGGAGCCAGCCGTATGGCGAGCTGCGGAGAGTGCGGCGAAACGCCTGCCTGTCCCCGGTGCTCAGTGCACCTGACTTATCACTCCGCCAACCGAAGGCTTATGTGTCACTACTGCGGCTTCTCTCAGCCGCTGCCGGAGCGCTGCCCGGTGTGCGGCGGTTTGCTGAACTTTGTGGGAGCTGGAACGCAGAAGGTAGAGGAGGAGCTTCAAGGGCTGCTTCCGGGAGTGAGGGTGCTTCGGATGGATGCGGATACGGTTTCCGCCACACACAGCCATGAGGAGCTGCTTAAAAGATTTCAGAAGGAGCGCATTCCAATTCTGCTGGGCACACAGATGGTGGCGAAGGGGTTGGATTTTGAGAATGTGACCCTGGTAGGGGCGATATCGGCGGACCAAACGCTCTACACGGGAGATATCTATGCCAGTGAGCGAACGTTTTCTCTGCTTGCCCAAGTAGTGGGCCGGGCAGGGCGCGGAAATAAAGCAGGACAGGCTATTATCCAGACCCTCACGCCGGATCATGAGGTCATTCAATGTGCTGCGCGGCAGGATTATGATTCCTTTTATCGCCAGGAAATTAGGCTTCGGGAGGTGCGAGATTTGCCTCCCTGCAATGATATGTTTGTGTTTTGTGCGTCTGGATTGGAGGAAACGGCGGTGCTGCACGCCTGCCTTCGTCTGCGGGAGAGCGTAACCATGGCCATGAATCAGGGAGCTTATGCTGGTGTTCCCTACCGTGTGTTGGGACCGGCGCCTGCGGCAGTGGTCAAGGTCAATGACCGTTATCGCTATCGTCTGATTCTGAACGCCAAAAATACCAAGAGCATGCGACAGCTGACGGCGCATCTGCTCCAGCGGACCCAGACTGATAAGCAAAACCGTGGGGTGGCTCTTTTTGCGGATATAAACCCGGTTGAGTAATAAGGAGGAGCAAATCAATGGCATTGAGAAAAATTTTGACGCAAGGGGATTCTGCTTTAGAAAAGGTATGCCGCCCGGTGGAAAAGTTTGATAAGAAGCTGCATTGGCTTCTGGATGACATGAAAGAGACCTTGACGGCGTCGGGCGGCGTCGGTCTGGCAGCGCCCCAGGTTGGAATTTTGCGCCGGGTGGCGATTGTAGTGGACGATCAGGAGCAGATGATTGAACTGGTCAACCCAGCTATCATCCACCAGGAGGGTGAGCAGGATGGCATGGAAGGTTGTCTCAGCGTACCTGGAATGTACGGTAAGGTGTGCCGGCCCAATTTTGTGACGGTACGGGCACAAGACAGGAATGGGAATACCTTCGAAGTGTCCGGGGAGGAAATGGTGGCCAGGTGCTTCTGCCATGAAATAGAGCATCTGGATGGTCATCTTTTTGTAGAACACACAGACCGGCTGTATACATTAGAGGAACTGGAAGCGATGGAGGAATTTTAATGAGAATTGTCTTTATGGGAACGCCGGATTTTGCTGTGCCATCCCTAAGAGCCTTAGCCGCATCGGGGCATGAGGTTTGTGGTGTATTTACCCAGCCGGACAAGCCTAAAAGCCGGGGAATGAAGTTGCAGCCAACTCCCGTAAAGGAATACTCCTTGTCTGCTGGACTTCCAGTTTTTCAGCCTGCCAAGATGAAAGATGGGGAGGCGCTGGGTATTCTGCGCGAGCTGGAGCCGGAACTGATTGTGGTGGCGGCCTATGGAAAGATTCTGCCGCCGGAAATTTTGGAGCTGCCCAAGCTGGGATGTGTGAACGTACACTCCTCGCTGCTGCCCAAATACCGCGGGGCTGCGCCTATTAACTGGGCGATTCTCAATGGCGAGGATGAAACCGGCGTGACCATTATGTATATGGCGGAGGGATTGGACACTGGAGATATTTTAGCGCAGCGATCTACTCCCATTGATATCAATGAAAACGCAGCAGGGCTTTTTTCCCGCCTGGCAGATTTAGGTGCAGAACTTTTAATTGAGGTATTGGAGCAGATGGCTCAGGGTACGGCCGCCGCAGTGCCGCAAGACGACAATTTATCTTGCTATGCGCCGATGCTGTCCAAAGAGCTGTCTCCCATGGATTGGAGAAAAACAGCGCGTCAGCTCCATGACCAGGTGCGGGGTCTATATCCGTGGCCTGCCGCTACGGCGGTTTTGGACACAGTTCGGTGCAAGATTGTGCATACCGGCCTTCCGGGAGAGCACAGCGACCAGGCGCCGGGCACCGTTTTGCAGGCGGATAAGCGGGGGCTGCGCATCAGCTGTGGAGATGGAGAAATACTGGAAATTTTAGAGTTGCAGCCGGATGGCAAAAAGGTGATGGCCGCATCGGCTTTTTTGATGGGCCATCCCATTCAGGCTGGTGTGCAGCTTACAAATTAGGAGGGAAGCTCATGGGGTCGGCCAGAGAGGCCGCAATGTTGACTTTGGCCGCCTGTGAGCGGCAGGGCGCATGGTCGGACGGATATTTAAAAAAACTTCTGCGAGAGCAGAAGTTGGACCGGCGAGAGGCGGCGTTAGCCGCACGTTTGAGTTACGGGGTGCTGCAGAATAAACTGCTGCTGGATTGGCATCTGGCGGCATTCTGCAAAAGCCCGTTAAGCAAGCTGGATATTAAGGTACTATGTAACCTTCGGGTGGCGGTCTATCAACTCTTATTTTTGGATAAAATACCTTGCAGTGCTGCTGTCAATGAGGCGGTTGCACTGACAAAAAAGCATTGCCGGAATCCCAGAGCGGCTGGGATGGTCAATGGGATTCTGCGTACTATCCTTAGGCAGGAGAAGCTTTCGGAGCCGAACTATACTGACAAGGTAAAGAACTTGTCAATACGGTACAGCCACCCGATTTGGCTGGTGAAACTGTTAGCAGCGGAGTTAGGAATGGATGGTGTAGAAGCGCTGTTGGCGGCTGACAATGAGCAGCCGTCCACTTCAGCCCAGGTCAACACGCTGCGCACCAGTTCCGTACGGCTGGAGGAAGAATTGCAGCAGGCCGGTATAACGGTGCAGCCCCATCCGTGGCTGGCGGAGTGCTTGCTGCTCAGCGGAACAGGAAATTTGGAGCAGCTTCCCGCGTTTCAACGGGGCGATTTCTATATTCAGGATGCGGCCGCCAGATTAGCGGTCAGCGCAGCAGATGTGGCGCCAGGGAGCAGAGTGCTGGACTGCTGTGCGGCCCCCGGTGGAAAATCCTTTGCCGCTGCCGTAGATATGAAGAATCAAGGGGAAATTATCTCCTGTGATATTCATCCTCATAAGATAGCGCTGATTGAGGCGGGCCGGGACCGTCTGGGGTTGTCTATTATAGCGCCTCAACTTCAAAATGCGTCCGAGATTCGGAAGGAGTGGCTGGAGGGGTTTGATACGGTGGTCGTGGATGTGCCCTGCTCTGGCCTGGGCATCATTCGCAAAAAGCCTGACATCCGCTACAAAGAGGAGGCATCCTTAGAGGAGCTGCCTGGGATTCAGCAGGCAATTTTGAGCAACTGCTCACAGTACGTACGGCAAGGCGGCGTGCTGCTTTACTCCACCTGTACGCTGCTGCGGCGGGAAAATGAAGGAGTCGTGGAAGCTTTCTTAACAGCGCATCCTCAGTTCTGCCTGGAGCCCTTTGACCTGCCTGAAATTGGTTTGCAGCCGGGGTGGATGACCTTCTGGCCCCATATTCATGGCACAGATGGTTTCTTTGTCGCCAAGCTGCGCAGAGGGGAGGATTCCGTATGATTGACCTTAAGTCAATGACGCCGGAGGAATTAACGGCCTATATGAAGGAGCTGAACCAACCCGCCTTTCGTGGAGGGCAGGTATTCCGATGGCTGAACCAGGGAGTGGAATCTTTTGAAGAAATGAGCAATCTGCCCAAGGCTTTGAGGGAACAGTTGGGAAAAGAGTGTAGGCTGATTGTCCCCGTGGTAGAGCGAAAGCAGATGTCCCAGATGGATGGAACCATAAAATACCTGTGGCGGCTTTGGGACGGGAATTGTATCGAAACGGTATTGATGCGCTACAAGCATGGGAATACTGTGTGTGTGTCAAGTCAGGTGGGATGTAATATGGGCTGCGTATTCTGCGCCTCTGCTTTAGGCGGCAAGGTCCGTGACTTGACACCTGCTGAGATTTTGGACCAGGTGATTTTTACCCAAAAGGACAGTGGAGAAAAAATATCCAATATCGTTATGATGGGGATTGGAGAGCCGCTGGATAATTTTGACAACGTTTTGCGATTTCTGACCTTGGTCAATCACCCGGATGGGATGAATATTGGAATGCGGCATATATCGCTGTCCACCTGCGGGTTAATAAAGAAAATTGACAAACTGGCCGCGCTTGGGTTACAATTAACTTTAAGTGTATCCCTCCACGCACCGGATGACGAGACCCGTTCCCGGCTGATGCCTGTCAATCGCGGGGTGGGTGTGGGTCCGCTGATGGAGGCCTGCCGCCATTACTTTGAGGTTACCGGCAGGCGGATTTCTTATGAATATGCTATGATTGACGGCGTGAACGATACAGATTCCCAGGCGGACCAGCTGTCCGAGCTTCTGCACGGTCAGGGGGGACACGTGAATTTGATTACGTTGAACAATGTGGCGGAATCACCGCTGAAGCCAAGCAGGCGGGTGCGGCAGTTTCAGCAGAGGCTTGAGAGCAGAGGCGTCACCGTTACCGTGCGGCGAAAGCTGGGAAGCGATATTGACGCCTCCTGCGGTCAGCTGAGGCGAAAGCATATTCAGCAGCAGTAACCCAATTCCCGGAAGGAGGGACCTTCATGAAGCTTTTTGGTGTGACGGATGTAGGCTGTCACAGAAAAGACAATCAAGACAGCTTTGCTTTGCGGCAGTTAGATGAACAAACCGCGATGCTGATTGTCTGCGATGGCATGGGCGGATATCAGGCTGGCAACGTGGCCAGTGCGGCAGCGGTAGAGGCGTTTGTTGCCGCAGTGGAGGAAGAATTTAAGAGCGGCGCCCACGATGACCCGGAATGGTGGGAGGAAGTACTGCTCCATGCGTGCAAAAGAGCCAACCAGCAGGTGTTTGATTTGGCGCAGACCAATGCGGAATACCAAGGGATGGGTACAACCTTGGTGGCGGCTTTGGCGTTGCCCGGAGAATCTTATGTGGTAAATGTGGGCGACAGCCGGTGTTATCTCATCGAAAACGGGATGATTCGGCAGGTGACTGTGGACCATTCCCTGGTTCAGCTTCTGGTGGACAGAGGCGAAATCACGGCCGAGGAGGCCAGAGTACATCCGAAGAAAAACCTGATTACCAGGGCTTTAGGAGTGGAACGCACGGTGGACTGTGACCTGCTTCGGGTGGAGACCGGGCCAGGCAGCCTCTTGCTGTTGTGCAGCGATGGGTTGAGCAATATGCTGGCGAACCAGGTTCTGCTTCAAAAGGCATCCGAGAAAACGAATCTGGAGCAGCTTGGCCGCAGTCTGCTGCAAATGACATTGGAACTGGGTGCGCCGGACAACGTAACTGTTGTGCTGGCACAGCTGTAAACAAGGAGGACTTTTACCATGGATCAATACATAGGTAAAATGCTCGACAACCGCTATGAAATCCTGGAGTGCATCGGTACAGGCGGCATGGCGGTGGTCTATAAAGCCCGATGCCATCGGCTGAATCGACTGGTAGCCGTCAAGATTTTGAAGCCCGAATTGGCCAGCGATGCGGACTTCCGCCGCCGTTTTCACGATGAGTCCCAGGCTGTGGCGATGCTTTCCAACGCCAACATAGTTTCGGTATATGACGTGAGCCACTCAGATGGTTTGGACTATATCGTCATGGAACTGGTTGACGGTATGACGCTGAAACAGTATATGCAAAAGCGGGGGACGCCGCTGAATTGGCGTGAGGCGCTCCATTTTATCACCCAAATTGTCCGGGCGTTGAGCCATGCTCACAGCCGTGGAATTATCCATCGGGATATCAAGCCCCACAATATTATGGTTCTTCGGGATGGCAGCGTGAAGGTGACGGACTTTGGAATTGCCCAGCTGGCCAGCGCCGCCCAGAATACCATGACTCAGGAGGCGATTGGGTCTGTTCATTATATTTCTCCAGAACAGGCTAAGGGCAGCCATGTGGACTGCCGCACCGATATCTATTCTGCGGGCGTAGTGCTGTATGAGATGTTGACTGGGCGCCTTCCGTTTGAGGGGGACACGCCGGTTTTTGTGGCAATTCAGCATATTAACTCCATTCCTGTTCCGCCCAGGAGCTTGAACCCGGACGTTCCAAAGGCGTTGGAGGACATTACCATGAAGGCTATGGCTCCAGATTTGGCGCAGCGGTATGGAACGGCGGATGAGATGCTGGAAGACCTTAAGGAATTTCGTAAAAATCCGAACATGGAGGTTGCACAGCCGGCGGCTCAGTTCAGCGGAGTGGATGAGCCAACGATGGTTGTGCCGGCAATTCGTTCTGCGGGCCAGACTGAGCATCCCCACCGAACAAGGGAGCAGTCGCCGCCGGGGCGCCGTGAACGGCGCCGTGAGGATTTGGAAGACGATTATGATGATGACCCGCCACGGCGGGGAGGAGGATTTCTGCCCGCTCTGATTGCAATTCTTGTTATTCTGCTGTTTATTGGCGGAATGGTTTATTTCCTGTACAATTTCCTGCTCAAGGGGATGTTCAGCGAGGTACAGGAGTATTCCGTTCCCTCACTGCTGGGCTACACGTTGGAGGACCTGGAAAATAACAAGTCAATTTTGGGTGATTTTAGGTTGGAGAATGGCGGCACAGTCTACAATGCCGAGTATCCTGAGGGACAGATTTGCGCACAGACGCCGGATGCCAATACCAAGGTCCGGGAGGGCGAGAAGACGATCACCGTGAACATCAGCGGTGGCGAGGATAAGATGTATATGCCGCGTGTGGACGGCTGGGACGCCCGACAGGCCCTGCAAAAGCTGCAAAATGAGATGGGCTTGAAGGTGATACAGGAATATGCACCCTCCGATGATATCACCAAAGGATATATCATCTCGTATACCCCGTTTGAGGGTACCCTGGTAGGAAAAGGATACCAGGAGGAGGTGACCATCGTCATCAGCAGCGGACCGGAGAGTGTGCCCGTCATGGTGCCCCGGTTTATCAATGTGAACTTTGACCAGGTTCAGAGCCAGTTGGACAGCCTGGGGCTGAAAATGGGGAAGGTCGAACGGTATCATAACGATGAGTACGCTGAAGGCCGGGTGTTCTGGCAGAGTGTGGACGAGCGCAAAGAGGTGGAACAGGGCACGGTCATTGACTTTTGGGTCAGCCTTGGTCCGGAGGAGCCTGAGCCCACACCTTCCGATGAGCCGGTAGTGACAGAGCCTCCGCTGCAAAGTGAGGACCCGTCTGTGGTGCCGACTCTGGACGTTTCTGTGCCCACAAGCACGCAGACCATCTCGGTGGACCTGAGCAGATATGTGGGGTCGGTCAACGTCCGTATTGTGGTAGGAGATGTAACCCTCTATGATGGGGCGGTTGAGGCTTCTACCGGGATATTGAGCCGGCAGATTAACGCATCCGGTTTGCAAATGGTGTATATCTATATCAATGAGATTTTAGAGCGCAGCTATCCGCTGCAATTCTAACGACATGACAGGACGGATTATCAAAGCGCTCAGCGGGTTTTACTATGTAAAGGTGGGAGAGGAGCCGCCTATTCCATGCCGGGGCAGGGGAAAGCTTCGTCACCAAAGACAAACTCCCTTAGTAGGAGACCGGGTGGAAATCAGCCGCTCTGAGGATGGCGCTGGTATGGTAGACGCCATTCTTACGCGAAAAAACCAGTTTTTCCGGCCCGCTGTGGCAAATATAGATCAGATCGTGATTGTGGCGTCAGGCGCGGTGCCGGTAACAGACCCATTTCTGATTGACCGCATGGCGGCGATGGCAGAGTGGAAAGGCTGCGATGTGCTTATCTGTTTCAACAAATGCGACTTGGACCGTGCGGAGGAACTGACGGAGCTTTATCGCAGCGCGGGCTTTCGAATACTCCAGGTTAGTGCGGAAACCGGAGATGGGATAAAGGAACTTGGTAAGGAAATATGTGATAAGGTGTCCGCCTTTACAGGGAATTCTGGGGTGGGGAAATCCAGCATGCTGAATGCTCTGCAGCCGGATTTTGGCCTCAAGGTCGGCGAGGTCAGCGAAAAGCTGGGACGCGGTCGGCACACAACCCGCCATGTGGAACTGTTTCCAGTAGGTGGGGGGCTGGTGGCTGATACGCCAGGCTTCTCGGCCTTCGATGTAGAGCAAATGGAGGCCATTCCCAAGGAGGAACTGGCCAACGCATTTCGCGAATTTCGTCCCTATGTGGAGCAGTGTCGTTTTCAGGGTTGTGCGCACGTTAAGGAGCGTGGCTGCGCTGTGCGGGAAGCTTTGGCGGAAGGAAGAATTGCCGCCAGCCGGTATAAAAGCTATGTTCGTCTGTATGAACAGGCCAAAGAAATTCACAGCTGGGAACTTTCTAAAAAATGAGTGGAACCGTACAACCCCCTTTTTCATATGCTGGGTATAGATTCCAGCGGTGAGAAAGGGGGCTGTTTTCATGCGAGTCGTGGTAGTGAAGTTTCCAAAGGCACTGTGCGGCCTGATGCGCAAAATCTTCCACATGGACTGAATACAATGGACATATCTGGGCTTTCTTCCGAATATAGTGGTCACAGAATACGTGCAAGGAGAGGAAGCCTATGGACATGGAACTGCAGCGCATTACGATGGAGGGATACCGGCTGGTTAGTCATGGAATGTTTTCCCAGGAGGAAACCCTTGAAAGCATCGTGCCAGACGCCTGCCCGGATATTTCCCGCATTGTCTCAGCGGTTGGCAAGGTTTTTTTAAAGGATAAAGAGCTGGGGGAGGGTTCTCTCCGGTTGTCCGGCACTGCGCGGGTTACCGTTCTCTACATACCGGAAGGAGAGTCTGCGCCCCGGTCGTTGGAAGTGTCGCTGCCGTTTCAATGCGTTCGGGACGATCCCCAATTTCACAGCGGATGCCCTGTGCAGGCAGTCATTCACGCATCGTCGGCGGATGCTCGAACGATGAATCCGCGAAAAATGCTGGTGCGGGTAAATCTTGCGGTATGGGCGGCGGTCTATCAGCAGGAACACTGTGAGCTTAGCCAGGATGTGGCGGGCGGAGAGGGAGATGGACTGGAAAAGCTGTTCAGTCCATGCAAATGCTGTGTCATTTCCGATGTGGCGGAAAAAGTATTTACCTTTTCCGATGTGCTGCGCCCGCCAGCCTCCAAGCCTGAAATGGAGGAACTGCTATTCTATCGGGCGGAATTAGGGTCCGTGGACGCAAAATTTATTGGGAAAAAGCTGGTGCTCAAGGGCGATATCCAGTTGATTGCTGTTTATCAAGGCGGGGAGAGTCTGACCCAGGTTCGCTTTGAGCTGCCCTATTCCCAAATCCTGGACCTGGGGGTGGCCCCTGATGAAGCGGAGCCGGAAGCGGCTGTTACATTAAAAAGCGTGGACTGCCGTCTTCGGGAGGGCGAGCTGGAGGTTACCCTGGAAGTGCTGGCCCAGGCCGCGCTGTGGGTTCGGCAGTCTGTAACGGTAATCAGCGACGCATACTGTGTCAGGCGGCCTTTTGACGTGGAGCGTACGCCGGTGCGCCTTTGCACGATGGCGGAACGGTCCAGCCGCAGAGAGTCTGCCCGAAAGCTGTGTGAATCGGGCATCCCGGCTAAGCAGGTGCTGGATTGCTCGGTATCCATGACGTCCATGGCCAGCGCGCCGGTGGCGGGGGGTATGGAGTTTACCGCGCAGGCGGTTGCGTCCATCTTATACCTCAGTGAAGACGATGCTTTGTGCGGCGTAGAGGTGGACATCCCGGCGGTCTGCCGGGCTGACCTGCCTGCGGACTGTTCCTGTGCTTGCAGCTGCCGGCCTGTGGGCGAAGCCACTGCAGTTCCCGTCACCGGCGGGTTGGAGGTGCGCTTTGAGGCGGAGTTTTCCTGGACCACGGTTCGGGAGGAGCAGGTTAACTGTGTCACCGGCTTGAAGCCCAGCGCAGTTCAGGAGGCCGGGGTGCGTCCCTCGGTGGTAATACGCCGGCTGGAGCAGGGCGAAGCGCTGTGGGACGTGGCAAAGGCGTGTGCCTCCACCGTCAAAGATATTTGCAGCGCAAATAATCTGCCCTCTGATGAAGCATCTGCGGGAACTTTACTGCTCATCCCAACGCGGAGATGCTGATTTTGGTAATCTGAGAATAAAAAAGGGGCGGCGTGGACAAAATCCACGCCGCCTGTCATATTCTTCGGCCGAGCCCCATACATATAAAATGAGTATGCGGTGAGGAGGGTTCAGCTTTGGAAAACAAACTCTATGAGGATATTGCCCAGCGTACCCAGGGCGACATCTATATTGGCGTGGTGGGACCGGTTCGCACGGGAAAATCCACCTTTATCAAGCGTTTTATGGAGACCATGGTACTGCCCAAGATTGAGAACAGCTACATTCGGGATCGGGCGCGGGATGAACTGCCTCAGAGCGGTTCAGGCCGGGTTGTCATGACTGCGGAGCCTAAATTTGTTCCAGAAGACGCGGTGGAGATGACAATGGAGGACGGCGGGGTATTTTCCGTCCGGCTCATTGACTGTGTGGGCTACATGGTGCCAAGCGCTCTGGGACAGATGGACGGTGAGCAGCCCAGAATGGTGACAACCCCTTGGTTCGACCACGAGATTCCCATGACCCAAGCGGCGGAATACGGAACGCAGAAGGTGATTACCGACCACTCCACCATTGGTATTGTAGTTACTACCGATGGCACCGTGACGGACATTTCCAGGGAAGACTATCTGGAGGCGGAGGAGAGGGTCATCAGCGAGCTGAAGGGTTTGGGTAAGCCCTTCATGGTACTGCTCAACTCTGCCGAGCCCTATGGCGAACGGGCGCAGACCCTTCAGGCCGACATTGCCGAGCGGTATGATGTGACCTGTTTGGCGGCCAACTGCCTGACGCTGGACGAAGGAGCGGTGAGCGAAATCATTCGGGCTGTGCTCCACGAGTTCCCTATGAAGCAGATGGACCTGTTCCTGCCTCCGTGGGTAGACGTTCTGCCCTTTGACCACCCAATCAAGAGCGGACTGTATGCTATGATTCGGGAGGAAACGGCGTCTCTCCAGCGCCTGCGAGACGCGGAGAGCGCGGTACTGGCTATGGGCGACAGGGAGGAGGTCAGCTCTGCCGTTCTCAACCGCATGGACATGGGCAGCGGAGTGGTCACCGCTACGCTGGACTTGCCGCGGGAGCTGTTCTACTCCACAGTGTCCGAGCAGTGCGGGTTGGAAATCAAGGACGACGGGGACCTCATCGACCAGCTCACTCAGATGGCCGCCATGAAACGGAAATACGAAAAGGTGGAGGGTGCGCTGGCCCAGGTGGAGGCCACCGGTTACGGCATTGTGATGCCCAATCCGGAGGAGATGACCCTGGAGGAGCCGGAAATCGTCAAGCAGGGGGGACGGTATGGCGTGCGGCTCAAGGCATCCGCGCCGTCCATCCACATGATGCGGGCGGATATCAAAGCGGAGGTTTCGCCCATCATGGGTACTGAAAAGCAGTCGGAGGAGATGGTGGACTATCTGCTGCGGCAGTTTGAGGGAGACACAGGGAAAATTTGGGACTCCAACATTTTCGGCCGGTCTTTCCACGAGCTGGTGGGGGAGGACCTGAACGGGAAGCTGAAGCGGATGCCGGAGGAGGCGCGGGAGAAGCTGCGGGAGACGCTCCAGCGCATTATCAACGAGGGGTCCGGGGGACTGATTTGCATCATTTTGTGATAAGAATTCATCATGAGTGGGGCGCGTACGTCCCGCTCATATTTTTTCATATTTTCCAGTGCAAGCCTTGCGTTTTGGGTGGGACAGTGGTAGAATGAGGTCAAGGCCCATGGGCCTTGT
>CAQCFX010000003.1:0-27459 GCA_948766235.1 uncultured Oscillospiraceae bacterium
GGCGGGGCTGCTGTCCTATCTGCGGCTGCGCCGCCGGCTGTTTGACGCCATCCGGGCCAGAGACGGCGCCTGGGAGCATCCCGCGGTGGACTCTCCCTTTATTCTGGGGCTGTTCCGGCCCAGGATATACCTGCCGATAGGGCTGGTGGGCAGGCCGAGGGAATTCATTTTGTGCCATGAGCGGGCCCATCTGCGGCGGCTGGACCATATTGTCAAACCCGTATGCTGGGTGGCGCTGGCGCTGCACTGGTTCAACCCCATGGTGTGGGCGGCGTACATTCTCATGAGCCGGGACATTGAGGCCGCCTGTGACGAGGCGGTGATTCGCCAACTGGGCAGCGCGGTGAAGGCGGACTACTCCAAAACGCTGCTGGCCCTGGCCACCGGCGGGCGGATTCCCGCGCCCTGCCCCCTGGCCTTTGACGAGGGGGACGCCAAGGGGCGGATTAAAAACGTGCTGCGCTACCGCCGCCCCGCCCTGTGGATTATTGTGGTGAGCGTGCTGGCCGTGGCGCTGGCGGCGGTGTGCCTGCTCACCGACCCGGTGGACGCCAACGCTCCGGACGGCGGCCCGGACGCGGACGCCAGCGCCTCGCCCTCCCAATATCCGGACGAGGACGGCATTCTCGACCCCTGGATGCGGGACGTGCTCAGCGGGGAGGGGATGTTCTCTGTGAACGGGGCGGCGCTGGATATCGGCCGGCTGGCCCAGGCGTTTTATGGCGGCAGCCAGGACGCCCCTTCCGTCACCCTGTCCCGCTTCGCCGTGATTGACCTGGACCGGGACGGCGTCAACGAGCTGGTGGTGTGGCCCAGCATAGACGGGGACGACTCGGTGGAGCAGGTGTCCGTGGTGGGCTATCTCATTCTGCGCCGGCAGGGGGACGAGGTGCTGGGCTATCAGCCAGGTTTCCGCACCTTTGCCTACTTAAAGGAGGACGGCACCTTCCACTGGAGCGGCAGCGCCTTCAACTGGGGCTACGGCGCCATGCGCTTCACCGAGGACGGCTTTACGGTGGACGACGTGACCTGGTGCGAGGTGCAGGACCCTGAGGAGAACAGCAGGTACTTTGTGGACCGCCTGCGGGCGGAGGAGGAGGAATTCTTCTCCGCCGTGCAGGCCCAGGACGACAAGCCGGACGTGCAGTGGTATCTCTACCACTACCAAAACCCCATGGTCACGGACATCGCCCTGCCCATCCCTCTGGACGAGTACGACCTGTCCATCCCCGTGCCCGATTTCCTGGGCACGGAGCAGCAGCTGCTCTACCGCCAGGCCTTCGCCATGTACGGCCACATCTTCGGGGCCAGCACCGAGAGCGTGGACGAGTGGCCCGCGGCCTACGGCTTCCAGCCGGGGGAGATTGTGGAGCGCAACGGGATGCAGTACACCCCTTCCACGGGGCGGTACGGCCGGTGGGAGGATTTTGAGGAGGCGGTGCTGTCCGTGTTCACCCCCCGCCTTTGGGCCCAGCGCAACTCCTGGGGGGAGGGCGTTCCCGTCTATACCGACATTGACGGCAGGCTGTACTACATCGCCGCCGCCCGGGGCAGCTACGGCTACAACGACAATTTCCCCGTCACCTTCAAGCTGACCCGGCGCACCGACGACGAGATTGTCTTTGTCATGACCGGCTACTACTCCGAGCCCTATCCCCGGGAGGGGGAGAGCTTTGAGGAGCGGGACGCCCGGCTGGCGGCGGACTACGAGTATTCCATCGACTTCCCCATGCGCCTGGTGAAGACGGAGAACGGCTGGCGGTTTGACGAGTTCTACTGCGCCTACACCGACAACGCCGTGCCCCCCTTCAGCGGCCGCAAGGTGCCCAATATGCTCACCACCCAGCCCGCCGGGGAGGAGCCGTACAACGGCTGGCTGCTGGCGGCCACCCAGCAGTGGGAGCAGGAGGCGGGCGCGGACTACATCGAGCTGCGCCAGACAGGGGAGCAGCTGAGCCTGACGTGGGGGGAGGAGAGTTACCCCATCACGGAGGACGCCAGCGTGGACCAGGCGGGCCGGCACCGAATCGACATGGCCTGCGCGGACTACGACGGCGACGGCGACACCGAGGTGGTGCTGAACTATCACAACTATAACCGGGGCAGTTGGTCCATTGTGGTTCTGTACGACAGGTCGGGCGGCCGGCTGCTGCGCAGCCAGGTGGACACCAACGATCTGGCGGAGGCCTTTGAGCAGAACACCGTGGCGGCCTACAACCGGAACAGCCGCACCCTCACCGTCACCTACTCCCACGCGAAGGGACACATGGACGATGCGGACTACGACCGCCGCCTGATTACCGGCAGCTGCGTGCTGCCCGAGGGCTTTTTTACGGGACGGGAGGAGCTTCAGGACGCCAACCTGTGCCCTTGGGTCTACTCTGCGGGGGTGTCCTCCAGGATGGAGTACAGCGACTCCGCTCAGGTAACTGGCAAACTGTATTATGTGGCCAGCTTTTATCTGGCGGACGACAGTCTGCGGGGGAAGACCGTGCGCGAGATGCAGGACGCTGAGTATATGGTGGAAAAGCGCGTGGGCGCCATGACCTTCGCCCTGGAGTACGACGGGGCGGGCTTCACGGTGACGGCGGCGGACGCGCTGGAGCTGGAATACCCCCAGCCTTGACGAAACAGGAAACGGGAGCGCCCCGCCGGGGCGCTCCCGTTCGGCGTTGTCCATAAGCGGGGCGGCGGCCGGCCGGGCCGGATTTGTAGGAGTGCCAAATTTCAGAAATCCATTTCCTTTTGGGGGAGAGCTGTGCTATACTGTTCCTATACGCGGAATTTACAAAAGGAGCTGTGGAATATTATGAAACTGGGAATCGTGGGTCTGCCCAACGTGGGCAAATCCACCCTGTTCAACGCCATCACCAACGCCGGCGCGGAGAGCGCCAACTACCCCTTCTGCACCATCGACCCCAACGTGGGCATGGTGGCCGTGCCGGACAGCCGTCTGGACTGGCTCAGCGACTTCTACAAGCCCAAGAAGACCACCCCCGCCGTGGTGGAGTTTGTGGACATCGCCGGACTGGTGAAGGGGGCCAGCCGGGGGGAGGGCCTGGGCAACAAGTTTTTGGCCAACATCCGGGAGTGCGCCGCCATTGTCCACGTGGTGCGCTGCTTTGACGATGAGAACGTCATCCACGTGGAGGGCTCCACCGACCCCATCCGGGACATGGACATCATCGACCTGGAGCTCATCATGGCGGACGTGGAGATGGCCGACCGGCGCATTGACAAGGCCCGCAAGGCCGCCAAGGCGGACAAGAAGTTCAACCACGAGGCCGAGGTGTTCGAGGGCCTGCGGGACTGGCTCAACGACGGAAAGTCCGCCCGGTCCTATCTGGCGGAGGTGGACGAGGAGGACGCTGCCCTCATCGCCACCAGCGAGCTGCTCTCGCTGAAGCCCGTCATTTACGCCGCCAACCTGGATGAGGACGGTTTTTCCGACCCCTCCGGCGTGCCCTACTACGGCCAGGTGTCGGAGCGGGCGGCGGCTGAGGGCGCCCAAGTAATTCCCGTGTGCGCCAAGCTGGAGGCGGAGATTGCCGAGCTGCCGGCGGAGGAAAAGGCCATGTTTCTGGAGGATTTGGGTATTGCCGAGTCCGGCCTGGACCGGCTCATCCGCGCCAGCTACACCCTGCTGGGGCTGATCTCCTTCCTCACCAGCGGGGAGGACGAGTGCAGGGCCTGGACCATCACCCGGGGCACCCGCGCGCCCCAGGCGGCGGGCAAGATTCATACCGATTTTGAGCGGGGCTTCATCCGGGCGGAGACGGTGGCCTTTGAGGATTTAAAGGCCTGCGGCTCCATGGCCGCCGCCCGGGAGAAGGGGCTCATCCGCTCCGAGGGCAAGGAATATGTGGTGCAGGACGGGGATATCATCCTGTTCCGGTTTAACGTGTGATATAGTCAGCACACTTGAAAAAAGGCGGGCGCTTTTGGAAGCGTCCGCCTTTTAAAAGGGCACATCGCCGTCATCGGTCTCCTGCGTTCGCCCGGGGGCCAGGGCGGCCACGGTGACGGCGTCTCGGCCGTACTTGGCCCGGATGGCGTCCATGGTGCGCTCCAGCGTTTCCACCCGCTGCCGCTTTTGGGGCGCGGCGGACTGGAACAGGTCCAGCTGCTCCGCCGCCTCCCCTTCGGGAATCAGGTTGTGGGCGGTGAGGGTGAGCGCCCGGATGGGCGCGCCCGATTTCCAGCTGTGCTCCAGAATGTCCATGGCGGCGCGGGAGAGCTCCCGGGCGGTGCTGGTGGGGACGGGCAGGGGCTGCTGGCGGCAGATATCCTTGAAATTGGGGTCCCGAATGGTTACCTGGAGGGTGGCCGCCTTCAGGCCGTGCCGGCGCAGGCGGATGGCCACCTGGTCGGCCAGCATGGCCACTCCCCGGCGCACCTCGTCCCGGCGGGTGAGGTTGCGGGGAAAGGTTTCGCCATTGCCCACGGATTTGGGGGGCGTATAGGTCCCCGCCGGGGCCACGGGGCTGTTCTCCAGGCCGTTGGCGTAGTTCCACAGCTGGCCGCCCTGCTTGCCCAGCAGCTCCACCAGGGCCAGGCGGTCAAAGGCGGCCAGATCGCCGATGGTGGCCACGCCGTACTGCCCCAGCACCTTGGCCGCCGCCCGGCCCACGTACAAAAGGTCGGTGACAGGCAGGGGCCAGACAATTTGCCGGAAGTTGTCCACGGTAATGACGGTGGTGGCGTCCGGCTTTTTGTAGTCGCTGCCCAGCTTGGCGAATACCTTATTAAAGGATACCCCCACGGATATGGTCAGCCCCAGCTCGCTGCGCACTGTGTTTCGGATGCGGTCGGCCAGGGCGCGGGGGTCGCCGCCGAACAGGTGGAGGGTGTGGGTCACGTCCAGCCAGCTCTCGTCAATGCCGAAGGGCTCGATGAGGTCAGTGAAGCGGTCATAGATGGCGTTCACCTTTTTGGAGTATTCCCGGTACAGGTCGTGATGGGCGGGGAGGAGCACCAGGTCTGGGCACTTCTGCCGGGCCTGCCAGATGGTTTCCGCCGTGCGCACGCCCAGCTTTTTGGCGGGCTCGTTTTTGGCCAGAATAATGCCGTGGCGGCTGCCGGGGTCGCCGCATACTGCCGTTGGGACCGCCCGCAGCTGGGGACGAGACAGCAGCTCCACCGAGCAGTAAAAGCTGTTGCAGTCGCAGTGATAGATGACCCGGTCCATGGCGCGTCCCCCCTTTGGGGATAGTATACACCATTGGTTTGCATATGTCAAACGTTCGTTCCAAAAATTCCTTGCATAAAAACGGCCCCCTCCGCGTTTGCAGAGGGGGCGTGAATCGGTTCACCCAATGAACTGCACGCTGTTGACGCACACGAAGTACAGCCGGTTGTCGGTGTCGTTGGACAGCACCAGCACGTTGCCCACGGTGCCCAGCAGGGTGACGTCCCGGAGCATCAGCAGACCCGCCGCCAGAGATACCCGGCGGCTCAGGTTGTTCCGGGCCAGGGTGTCCAGCAGGCCGGCCGCGCAGCAGCAGTCCCGCTCGTCGCAGGCACAGAAGCACTGGTCCTGGTCGCAGAAGGCGCCGCAGGGGTTGAGCCGCTGGGACAGCCGCTGGCGCAGGCAGCGGAAGTTCCGCGCCGTCACCTCCTCGGCGCTCCACTCGCCCTCGGCGCAGGCCTTCGCGCCCTGGATAACCACCGCGTCCAGCTGGCACACAGACACCTGGGTGGCGGTAAAGTCACAGTCTTTCTTCCCTGTGGTGTGCAGCTCCGCCTCGATGTCCAGCAGGTCGCGGTTGCAGGGCGCGAAGCGCTTGAAGCTGCCCGACAGGGTTCCCAGGTTGTCGCTCGCCCCGCCGGAGCAGGGCGGGCGGTGTCTGCCCTCGGCCTCCGCCTCGGTTTCGGCGCGGGGGCCATGGCCGGAGTGCTTCCCGCAGTGCAGGGCCGCTCCCGCCGAGTAGGTATTGGTGATGAAGGCGGAGGCGTTAAAGTCCAGCAGGCTGGAAATCTGCTCGTCGCACAAAAGGCCCAGGGCCGCCCGGAAGCCCTGCTTGCAGCAGCAGCCCTCCTCCACCTGGGGCGGCTGGGGGGCGGGAGCCGGGGCGGGACGGCAGCAGCAAATCATCTGCTGACAGGATTCCAGGCCCTGGCCGCAGCTGTCGCCGCGGCAGTCGGAGCAGCCGCAGCTGGACTGGCAGGGCTGGGGGCCGGGTTGATGGCAGGTCCCGGCGGCGAACTCCTCTGCGGACATGGCTGTGCCCGCAGAGGGTCCGTTCCAATAGAATTGACTCATGAGTACGCTCCTTTCACCGGCCCCGGTCCAGGAGGGTCCCGCAGCCTCCGCCGGGGCCGGAGTCGGGCGCGGGGGTACGGGCGCAGTACCCGCCTGGGTGCATTCCAGTCTATGTGAGCGGGCGCAAAGCGGACACAAACGCCCCAATTTGTTGTGCCGCAAGGGCTTGAAAAGAGTGGACACAATATTTGCGAAATGTGGCTGGGATATCTTGACACGGACCACAAGATATAGTATCATGATGGAGCGCCCCTCGCTGAAGCCTGCGTCTGCGCCGGGTCGGGGGGTTCAGCTTTTGGCCCGTTTGCGCAACAGAAAGACGTATGATTGAGAAGGGAGCCTACCAATGAAAGTCATTAAGAGAGACGATTCCATCGTGGAATTCGACCGCGCCAAAATTGTAGCCGCTATTCAGAAGGCAAACATGGCGGTGGACGAGCACTACCGCATCGACGAGGGGTCGATTGATATGATTGCCGACGCGGTGGCCGAAACCCGCGGCCGCAAGCGCCTGCTGGTGGAGGATATTCAGGACATGGTGGAGACCAAGCTGATGGCCGCGGGCAAGTACGAGCTGGCCAAGGCGTACATCATCTACCGCTACACCCGGGCCCTGGTGCGCAAGGCCAATACCACCGATGAGTCCATTCTGGCGCTGATTCGCAACGACAACAAGGAGCTGGCGGAGGAGAACGCCAACAAGAATACCGCCATCGCCTCCACCCAGCGGGACTACATCGCCGGCGAGGTGAGCCGGGACCTGACGCGGCGCATTCTGCTCCCCGAGCATATCTCCAAGGCCCATGACGAGGGCGTGATCCACTTCCACGACGCGGACTATTTTGTTCAGCACATTTTCAACTGCTGCCTTGTCAACATCGGCGATATGCTGGACAACGGCACTATGATTAACGGCAAGCTGATTGAGTCCCCCAAGAGCTTCCAGGTGGCGTGCACCGTGGTGACCCAGATTATCTCCTGCGTGGCCTCCAACCAGTACGGCGGACAGTCCGTGGAGGTGAGCCACCTGGGCAAATACCTGCGCATGACCTATGAGAAGTACATCCGCAAGACGCGGGAGACCGCCCCGGAGCTTCCCGAGGAGACGGTGGAAAAGCTGGCCCGGGCCAGAACCCGGGACGAGCTGAAAAGCGGCGTGCAGACCATCCAGTATCAGATTAACACCCTGATGACCACCAACGGCCAGTCTCCCTTTGTGACCCTGTTCCTGGTGCTCCGGGAGGGGGACCCCTACATGGAGGAAAACGCCGCCATCATCCAGGAGATTTTGTCCCAGCGGCTGGAGGGCATTAAAAACGAGAAGGGCGTGTACATCACCCCCGCCTTCCCCAAGCTGGTGTATGTGCTGGACGAGTGCAATAACCTCACCGGCGGCAAGTACGACTACCTCACCGAGCTGGCCGTCAAGTGCTCCGCCAAGCGGATGTACCCCGACTATATCTCCGCCAAGAAGATGCGGGAGCACTACGAGGGCAATGTGTTCTCGCCCATGGGCTGCCGGTCCTTCCTGGCCCCCTGGAAGGACGAAAACGGGAACTATAAGTTCGAGGGCCGGTTCAATCAGGGCGTGGTGTCCCTGAACCTGCCCCAGATCGGCATCCTATCCGGGCAGGACGAGGACAAGTTCTGGAAGCTGCTGGAGGAGCGGCTGGAGCTGTGCTTCGAGGCCCTCATGTGCCGCCATAACGCCTTGAAGGGCATCCGCTCCGACGTGTCTCCCATCCACTGGCAGTACGGGGCGGTAGCCAGGCTGGACAAGGGAGAGACCATCGACAAGCTGCTGTACGGCGGCTACTCCTCCATCTCCCTGGGCTACATCGGGTTGTACGAGGTCACGAAACTGGTAAAGGGCTGCTCTCAAACCGAGCCGGAGGGGGAGGATTTCGCCCTGCGCCTGATGAACCACCTGCGCGCCACCACCGATCGGTGGAAGAAGGAGACCAACATCGGCTTCGCTTTGTACGGCACTCCGGCGGAGAGCCTGTGCTACCGCTTCGCCCGGATTGACAAGGAGCGCTTCGGCACCATCCCCGATGTGACGGACAAGGGCTACTATACCAACAGCTACCACGTGGACGTGCGGGAGGACATCGACGCCTTCGCCAAGTTCACCTTCGAGAGCCAGTTCCAGAAAATCTCCAGCGGCGGCTGCATCTCCTACGTGGAGATTCCCAATATGCGCCACAACCTGGAGGCTTTGCGCGACGTGGTGCGCTTTATCTACGACAACATTCAGTACGCCGAGTTCAACACCAAGAGCGACTACTGCCAGGTGTGCGGCTACGACGGGGAGATTATCGTCAATGACGATAACGAGTGGGAGTGCCCCATGTGTCACAACAAGGACCATGCCCAGATGAACGTCACCCGGCGTACCTGCGGCTATTTAGGCGAGAACTTCTGGAACGAGGGAAAAACCAAGGAGATTGCGTCCCGCGTTCTGCATCTCTAAAAACAAACGTAAACGGGGCGGTCGCTCAGCCGCCCCGTTTCACATCCCAGGCCGAACGGCCCGCCGCTGAGGCGCAGTCCTTAGGGCGTTCCCTCCAAAGGAGGAACCTATGAATTACGCAACCATCAAATGGGCCGACGTGGCCAACGGCCCCGGCGTGCGGGTGTCCCTGTTCGTGTCGGGGTGCACCCACCGCTGCCCAGGCTGCTTTAACCAGGAGGCCTGGGATTTTCACTACGGCCAGCCCTTCACCGGGGCAGAGGAGGAGCAAATCATCGCCGCCCTGGCCCCCGGCCACATCAAGGGCCTGTCCCTCTTAGGGGGCGAGCCCTTTGAGCCGGACAACCAGCGGGCCCTGCTGCCCCTGCTGCGGCGGGTGAAGGAGCTGTTTCCGGCGAAGGATATTTGGTGCTATTCCGGCTACACCCTGGACGGAGAGCTGTGGCGGCCCAGCCGGGCCCGGTGCGAGAGCACGGACGAGATGATCAGCCTGATTGATATCCTGGTGGACGGTCCCTTTGTGGAGGAAAAAAAGGACTTGAACCTGCGCTTTCGCGGCTCCAGCAACCAGCGGATTTTGAACGTTCCCGCCAGCGTGAAGGCCGGCGCTCCCGTGCTCTGGGACGGGGACATGACCATCCAGCCCATTACTTTTTACAGATAGGGGTTTTTATGATGATTGCACCTGTTTCCGTAAAACGCTTGGACCCTCGGGCCAAGCTGCCCGCCTACGGCTCCGCTGACGCCGCCGGGGCCGACCTGTACGTCCTCACTGACGGCCCGGTGGCCATCGCCCCCGGGGAGACAGCGCTGTTCCACACCGGTCTGGCCGTGGCCGTACCCCAGGGGTATGTGGGACTGGTGTGCGCCCGCTCCGGGCTGTCCTGCAAGCGGGGGCTGGCCCCCGCCAACAAGGTGGGCGTGATTGATGCGGACTACCGGGGGGAAATCATGATTTTCTTGCACAACCACAGCGGCGAGTCCCAGGTGGTGGAAGACGGCGACCGGGTGGCCCAGCTGATGATTGTACCCTACCTTACCGCCCAATTTATCCCGGCGGAGGAGCTGGACGACACCGGCCGGGGCGCGGGCGGCTTCGGCTCAACGGGAAGCAGATAAACGCGGCGCGGACCTGTCCTTGACGGCAGGTCCGCTGTCTGTTAAAATAGCATAAATTGTAAGGCCCCGGCCGGGGCCGCAAGGAGGTCGCCCTATGCCCGGAAACACCCTGTATATTGTGGTGCCCTGCTATAACGAGGAGGAGGTCCTGCCCGAGACCGCCCGCCGCCTGGGGGACAAGCTGCGCGCGCTGATGGCGGCGGGGAAGGTGAGCCCCCGCAGCCGGGTTCTCTTTGTGAACGACGGCTCTAAGGACAAGACCTGGGAGCTGATTGAGGGGCTTCACCGGGACAGCCACCTGCTGTGCGGCGTGAACCTGTCCCGGAACCGGGGACATCAGAACGCCCTGCTGGCGGGACTGATGACTGCCCGGGACAAAGCGGACATGGCCGTGTCCATGGATGCCGACCTCCAGGATGATGTGGACGCCATCGACGCCATGGTGGACAAGTACCTGGACGGGGTGGATATCGTATATGGGGTGCGTTCCTCCCGAAAGACGGACACCTTTTTCAAGCGCACCACCGCCGAGGCGTTCTACCGGCTGATGGAGCTGCTGGGGGCGGAGACGGTGTTTAACCACGCGGACTTTCGCCTGATGTCCCGTCGGGCGCTGGACGGACTGAGCCAGTTTACCGAGGTGAACCTGTTTCTGCGGGGCATTGTGCCCATGATTGGCTACCGCACCGACACGGTGGAGTATCAAAGGGGGGAGCGCTTCGCGGGGGAGAGCAAGTACCCGCTGAAAAAGATGGTGGCCTTTGCCCTGGAGGGGGTCACGTCCCTGTCTGTGAAGCCGCTGCGGATGATTACCGCCCTGGGCTTTTTGGTGTTTCTGGCCTCCCTGGTGATGATTGCTTATAATGTGGCGCGCTGGGCCACGGGGAACACGGTCACCGGCTGGGCCAGTCTGGCCTGCTCTGTGTGGCTCATCGGGGGGCTGATTCTGCTGGCCCTGGGGGTGATTGGCGAATATCTGGGCAAGCTCTATCTGGAGAGCAAGGACCGTCCGCGCTTCCTCATCCAGCAGGTGCTGGACGGGGAGGAGGAGTCGGACAAGCGGTGATTTGCGCGAAAAATTTTGACAAAGTATTAAACCTTTCTAAACAATGTGGAAAGCCTCTTGCATTTTTTTCCGGGAACGAATAAAATAGCATCAGTGGAAATCAGGCGGCGCCGGGCAGCGCCGCCGGGCGGCGGCCCACACATTTTGAACAGGAGGAATTCCCATGAGTATTGATTTTGAGAGCCTGAAGGACAAAGCTGTGGTCATCGCCCAGTCTGGTGTGACAAAGGCGAAGGAGCTGACCGATACCGGCATCGCCAAGGCCCGGGAGCTGGCCGACACCGGCGCGGCCAAGGCCAAGGAGCTGTCCGAGATTGGCAAGCTGAAGGTGCAGAACTCCACCGAGCAGGAGGCCATCCGCAAGGCCTATTCCGAGCTGGGCAAGCTGTACTACGCCGAGCGGGGCTCCGCTCCCGAGGCGGCGTATACCGACCTGTGCCAGCGCATCACCGACGCCCTGGCCCGCATCTCCTATAACAACGAGCGCATCGCCGATATCAAAGCGGCGGGCCAGATTGACGATGAGGAGGTTGACGCCGAGGGAGAGGCTGAGGCGGAGGAGCCCTGCTGCTGCCAGCCGGAGGAGCCCTGCTGCTGTGAGCCGCAGGAACCCGCCGCGGAGGATGATAAGCCCCAGGAGTGAGCCGGGGCAGAAATGGAACGAACGTTTCATGTGAAACAAGGAAGGAGCCGCCCCGGTGGGGCGGCTCCTTTTTCCGTTACAAAGATAGGATGAATTGCAGGGCTGTCCGGGGGGTTTGGGCCCCGTGGAACCGCTCCCAGGCCACCGCCCGGCGGTGGAGCTCCTCCTGGGGGAGGCTGACGCCGTGGCGCTGGGCCAGCATATCCACCAGGGCCAGAAATTCCGGCTTGGTCAGCCCCTGGAACAGCACCCGCAGGCCGAAGCGGTCGGCCAGGGAGGTCTTTTCCCGGATGGTCTCGGAGCGGTCCATTTCGTCCCCCGCCCGTTCCGAGATGGTCTGGCGCACCAAATGGCGGCGGTTGGAGGTGGCGTACACCGCCACGTTTTGGGGCCGGCGCTCCACGCCGCCCTCTAAAATGGTTTTGAGGATGGAATATGTAGGGTCGTCCCGGTCGAAGGTGAGGTCGTCGATGAACACGATAAACTTCTGCCGCCGACCGTCCAGCGTGCGGATGAGGGCGGGAAGTCCGCCCAGATTCTCCTTGTCCGCCTCAATGATGCGCAGCTCCTCCATGCCCGGCAGGGTGAGCAGGTTTTTCACCGTAGCCGACTTGCCCGTGCCGCTCTCGCCGTAGAGCAGGACGTTATTCACCGGCCGTCCATCTATCAGGGCGCGGGTATTGCGCTCCACCTCGGCGCGCTGCTCGTCGTAACCCAGCAGGGCGTCGGAGGGGGGACAGTCGGGGTGAGAAACCGGGATGAGCGCTCCGCGGTCCCACACGAAGGCCTGGTACCGGGCAAATTTTCCCGCGCCCTGTGTGCGGTAGGCCTGGGTGAGGGCGTCGAAGGAAAAGGGGACGCCCCGCTGCCACCGGGGCAGGGAGGTGAGCACCCCCTGATAGTCGCTGTCCAGCAGCCGCCCCAGGTGGGCCAGCCACCGGTCGCAGTCCACGCTGGCCAGCAGCTCAAAGGCGGAGATGTCCAGCCGCGCGGCCTGTTCCAGGGCGGGGTCTCGGTTTTCCCGCTCCACCAGAAGGGGATAGGGGCTTTCTGACCAGCGAAGGGCATCCCCCAGCCAGCTGCCAAGGCCCGCGTACCCCTCCAGCCGGAGCTGGTAAAACAGGTCGGTATACGCCTCCAGTCCGCCCAGGCCGTCTCCGTGGACGGTGCGGGTGACCAGGCGCAGAGCGCAGTCCATCACCGGCAGGGGGAGAATATCTTTATAGGTTGTCACGCCCTGGAGAGCGGCCAGCATGGTTTTGATGTTCATTGCGATATCACCTCAGGGAAAAGCTTAGAATAGACCGCTGATGACGCCGTTTTCGTCTACGTCAATCTGTTCCGCCGCCGGAGCTTTGGGCAGGCCGGGCATGGTCATGATGTCCCCGGTGAGGGCCACGATAAAGCCCGCGCCGGCGCAGACCTTCAAATTGCGCACGGTGACGGTGAAGCCCTCCGGCGCGCCCAGCAGGGCAGGGTCGTCGGAGAAGGAGTACTGAGTCTTGGCCATGCACACGGGCAGGTCTCCGAAGCCCTGCTCCAAAAGCCGCTGATACTGTTTTTGGGCGTTGGGGGTGAGGACAGCCCGCTCCCCGTGATATACCCGGCCCACAATGGCGTTGAGCTTGTGTTGCAGAGAGGTGCCGTCCTCGTAGGCATAGGTGAACTGGTCCGCGCCCGGCTGCCGGCACAGGCGAACCACTTCCTCGGCCAGGGCAATGCCGCCCTCGCCGCCCTTGGCCCAGACCTCGCTGAGGGCGGCATTGACGCCCAGCTCTTTGCACTTGCGCTGCACCAGGTCAAGCTCCACTTTGGTGTCGGTGGGGAAGGCGTTGACGGCCACCACGCAGGGGAGATGGTAGACGTTCTTGATGTTGTCCACATGGCGCAGAAGGTTGGGCAGGCCCTTTTCCAGCGCCTCCAAATCCTCCTTCCCCAGGTCGCCCCGGGCCGCGCCGCCGTGGTGCTTCAGGGCGCGGACAGTGGCCACGACGACCACGGCGCTGGGGGTCATTTCCGCGGCGCGGCACTTGATGTCCAGGAATTTTTCCGCGCCTAAATCCGCGCCGAAGCCGGCCTCGGTGACCACGTAGTCCGCCAGCTTCAGGGCGGTGTCGGTGGCGGCCACGGAGTTGCAGCCGTGGGCGATATTGGCGAAGGGTCCGCCGTGGACCAGGGCGGGGGTGTTCTCCAGGGTCTGCACCAGGTTGGGCTTGATGGCGTCCTTGAGCAGGGCGGCCATGGCCCCCTGGGCCTTCAAATCGGCGGCGGTGACGGGCTTGTCATCGTAGGTGTAGCCCACAATGATGCGGGAGAGC
This sequence comes from uncultured Oscillospiraceae bacterium, assembly GCA_948766235.1. Classification (GTDB taxonomy): domain Bacteria; phylum Bacillota; class Clostridia; order Oscillospirales; family Oscillospiraceae; genus Enterenecus. The sequence goes on from CAQCFX010000003.1 coordinate 13,882, forward strand.
CGCTGCTTCAGGTCCTTCAGGTCTGTGGACAGGCACAGCACCGCCATAATCTCGCTGGCCACGGTGATGTCGAAGCCGTCCTCCCGGGGCACGCCCTGCATCCGGCCGCCCAGGCCGTCCACAATATTTCTCAGCTGGCGGTCGTTCATGTCCACGCAGCGTTTCCAGGTGATTTTCTTCACGTCGATGCCCAGCTCGTTGCCCTGCTGGATATGGTTATCCAGCATAGCGGCCAGCAGGTTGTTGGCCGCGCCGATGGCGTGAAAATCCCCGGTGAAGTGGAGGTTGATGTCCTCCATGGGCACCACCTGGGCGTATCCGCCGCCGGCCGCGCCGCCCTTCACGCCGAACACGGGGCCCAGGGAGGGCTCCCGCAGGCACAGCATGACGTTTTTGTCCAGCCGCTTCAGCGCGTCGGCCAGGCCCACGCTGGTGGTGGTTTTTCCCTCCCCGGCGGGGGTGGGATTGATGGCGGTGACCAGAATCAGCTTGCCCTTTCGGGGCCTTTCCCGCAGGGGGCCGATGTCAATTTTGGCCTTCACCCGGCCGTAGTGCTCCAGCAGGCTCTCGTCAATGCCGGCGCTGGCGGCCACCTGGTCAATGGGAAGCATGGCTGCGCTTTGGGCGATCTCAATGTCGGTTTTCATGGTGGATTCCTCCTTGATTGGGTGCGTCCAAACGAGAAAGGGCGCACCGAGTTGGATTCAGTGCGCCCAGACGGTCGGCATACAGACGCGGAAAGCGCCGCTGTACTCCACGTGGTACTCCACTTCCGTCAGTTATACAGCAAAAACAGTTTATCACGTTTGCCCCGGCTGCGTCAAGGGCTATACGCTCTGTATACGCCAGAAAACTATCTTTTTTGACAGAGCGGAAAATGGTGGATTTGCAAGGGGTTTCCGAAAGGGGAATGGGGCGGAATCGGTTTCCATAACTTCGGATAAAAATTCAGATACGGAAAGTTATCCACAGCTTCAACAAAGTTTTCAACAAGCTATTCCCCGGTTGTGGCAAGAGATTTTACAGAATATCCTTTTTATGGAAAAACCGCAATCGAAGTTCTTTTCTATGCAAAAGCGTCCATTTATTTGACATAATTCTGAGAATGGGAAAATTGAGGGGAGGGGAGAGGCGGCGGATGAATTTTCCGACGCCAAGCATGGCGCTTTAGGCCTTCATAAAATCAGCCCTTGGCGTTCGGGGAGACGGCGGGCGCGGCAGACATTTTTTTCTTGTCAACGCACCGATTATCCGCTATAATGTTCCAAAGACAGAGCCGTGTATGCAAAAGGAGATGGATGCCAATGTCCCGGTTCGGTTTTATTCACGACAAGCTGGACATGAAGCTTCTGGTATTATATATCATGGACCGCGCAGCCGGCCCAATCAGCTTTGATACCCTCACCGATTTGGCCATGTGCGACGACGGGGTGGATTATTTTCAGTTTGCCGAAGCTGTGTCTGAGCTGCTGGAAAGCGGCCATTTGAGCCAGGATGAGGAAAACTACGCCATTACCGATAAGGGCCGCCAGGCCTGCGCCGCCGGGGAGAGCAGCCTGTCTCCCGTCATTCGCCGCCGGTGCGACCAGCGCCTGGCCCCGCTGAACCAGGTGCTCAAGCGAAACGCTCAGGTCCGCGCCCAGCTGTGTCCTAAGCCCGGCGGCGTGGATATCTGCCTTACCATGGACGACGACACGGGCAGGCTGTTCTCTCTCACGCTGCTGGCGCCCTCCCAGAACGATGCCCAGCAGATTGCCGAGCAGTTCCTCAAGCATCCCGACCGCGTATACAACGGAATTTTGAAGGCTCTGCTTTCAGACCATGACAGGAGTGAAAATCAGTGAGCATTATGGGTTATTCCATCCTGGACCTCTTTCTTTACTTTGTCCTTTACTCTTTCCTGGGCTGGGTAATGGAGACTTGTTACTGCTCCATCTGCGAGCGCCGGCTTGTTCCCCGCGGCTTTCTGTACGGCCCAATCTGCCCCATTTACGGGACGGGCGTATTGCTGATGATTTTATTTTTCACCCCGCTGAAAAAGAATCTGGTGCTGTTTTACGTGGTGGCTGTTATCGTGATGAGCTCCTGGGAGTACTTTGTGGCCTGGCTGCTGGAGACCACGACCCACGTCAAATACTGGGACTACTCCCATTTTCGCTTCAATTTGAAGGGCCGCATCTGCCTTTGGGTGGCGCTGGTATGGGGCGTCTTATCCTACATTGTCATCTTTTATATCCATCCGCCCATTGAAGCCCGCTTCCAGACCATTCCTCCCTGGCTGAAATATGCCCTTGGCGCTGTTGTGCTGGTTGTGCTGGCTGTGGACGCGGTGTTCACCATCCGCCATCTGGCCCTTGTGTCCAAGCTGGTGGTAGGCGCGGCCGCCCTGGGGGAGGAGCTCCAGCTCCAGCTCTCCCTGGGCAAGGCGGAACTCACCGATATGCTGGAGGATAAATCCGCCGCCCTGCGTCAGCGCTACAGCGCCGAAATCGCCCAGCTGGAGCGCTACAGCCGCCGCTTCCGCAGCCGGTATAGCAAAATGAGCACCGTGCGCCGCTACAGCATCCGCCGGGAGGATATCGCGGCCGCGGCCCAGCTGGCCCGGGAGGAGCTGCTGAGGAAGAAACGGGAAAAGCAGGCCCGGCGAAATGCCGAATAGCACAGAAGTTCGTGGTACAGATGCAAAAGGGCGGGTGTCACAAGTGACACCCGCCCAAATCATATGGGTCTGATGGGGTATGGGGCGCTGCCTCAGTCCGAGCACAGCATTTGAGAAAAGTCGGCCAGCGCCGCCGAAATCTTGATTTGCTGGGGGCAGACCGCTTCACAGCTTCGGCAGCCAACGCAGGCGGCGGGGTGCTTTTCCTGGGGCACCGCCAACAGCGCCATGGGGGCGATGAACCCGCCGCCGGTGAAGTTGTGCTCGTTGTACAGTTCCAGCAGCATGGGGATATCCAGTCCCTGGGGACAGTGACTGACGCAGTAGTGGCAGGCGGTGCAGGGCAGGCGCTTCTCTGCCAGCATCTCCTTAGCAACGTCCATCAAAGCGTCCATTTCCTGGCCGCTGAGGGGGCGCTCCACCTCAAAGGTGCGCAGGTTATCCTCCAGCTGCTCCATATTGGACATTCCGGAGAGAATCATGGTCACCCCGGGAATGGACTGGAGAAAACGGAAGGCCCAGGCGGGGGCGTTCTCCTCCGGGCGCAGCGCGGCCAGGCGGTGGGCATATTGCTCGGACAGCTTGGCCAGCCGCCCGCCCCGCAGAGGTTCCATCACCCAGATGGGGATATTCCAGTCGTTGAGCAGTTCTGCCTTGGCGCGGGCGTCTTGAAACTCCCAGTCTAAGTAATTGAGCTGAATCTGGCAGAACTCCATGTACTTGCCGTAGGCGTCCAGGAATCGCTTCATCACCGGAATGCCGCCGTGGTCGGAGAAACCCAGATGCTTGATGCGGCCATTTTCTTTCTGTTTCATCAGGTAGTCGAAAATGCCGTATTTCTCGTCCAGATATGCGTCGATGTTCATTTCGCATACGTTGTGGAACAGGTAGAAGTCAAAATAGTCCACGCCGCACTTTTTCAGCTGTGCTTCAAAAATTTCCTCCACTTTACCCATGTTGGACAGGTCGTAACCAGGGAACTTGTCCGCCAGGTAGAAGCTGTCCCGAGGATGGCGGCTCAGCGCCCGGCCCAGGGCCAGCTCGGAGTTTCCGTCATGGTAGCCCCAGGCAGTATCGAAATAGTTGATTCCCTGGGCTAAGGCGTGGTCTACCATCCGGGCTGCCGCCGCTTCGTCGATGCTGCTGTCGTTTCCGTCAATCACCGGCAGGCGCATGGCGCCCAGGCCAAGTTCGGACAGCTGCATCCCTTGAAATTCCTTATAAATCATATAATGATTCCTCCCATATCTTAGGTTATGCTATTATACAGGAATTCTCGGGAAATATCAAATGCTTTTCCGCGGGGTGCTGCTCTGCTCAGGAAGGGGCCTGTGAATTCCCCACTGTAAAATGATCGCTGTATGGCGTATTGATGATAGACGCTGTGATTTTAATCACTTCTTCCAGCTCCAGCCGCTGCGCCTCAATCTCGTACGCCACCCCATCCAGGGTGAATGCGGCCACGTAGATGTCGTAATACCCGGCGGGCATATTGGAAAGGCCGTCGGGGGCTTTTTGGGTGGGGTCAAAGGGGCCATAGGGCAGGGAGGCGTGGCTGAGCGTGACGGGCACCCCGCCGAAGTCGGTAGCGCGCTCCCCGTCCACAGGCAGCAGGGCGCAGTGAAGGATGCCCAGCCTGGAAGCCCGCACCGTGAAGCCGGTGGGGATATAGAGGTCGTCATCGGACTTGGGACTGCCGTCCTCCCAGAAGCCTGACCAGAAGCTCCGGCCCGCTTGCTCCTCCACAATCCTGCCTGTGGCTTTCTCTGTGCACAGGAAGCCCCCAGGTCCGCTGCCGCCGCCGGTGAGGCCGTCAGGAATATAGGCGGGGGCCAGATCCCAACCGTAGTAATCCCGGACTCCGTTCACGTCCAAAGAATCCACGGCGTAAAGCTCGGGGTCCCGATAGAGCAGGGCGGCGTCGGGGGCCTTACCCGCCGACTCGTTCACTGCCACGTTGTCCCAGTTGATGGTGATGTCCCTTTCGCCGGGGGGCTGCAGCGGCTCAATGCTGGGCTGATGAAGCCCATCACTGACCATAGGCCCGGGCACATCTGGCTGGGGAGGGGGCACAACGCCGCCCAATCCCTTCAAAATACCCGGCAGCGTTATGGTGGTTACTGTAAAGACCAGGCCAAAACACGCCGCGAAAGCCCCCCATTTCAGCCTGCTGCTTTTCCTTTTGCGCTGGTAGGCGGCTGCTTCCATGATGTACTTGTCGTTGACTTTTCCCAATGCGCTGGAAAACCGTGCTGCGTTCATCATATAACCCCTCTTTCTTTAAAATAGTGCTGCAGTTGTTTTCGGAGGCGGGTCAGCCGGACGGACACGTTCTTTTCCGATAGGCCTGTCCGCTCTGCGATTTCCCCGCAGCTGTCGGAGAACCAGTACCGGCGCATGAAAAGAACCCGATTCTCCGGGGACAGAAGGTCCAGAAAGTCTTCAATCAGCCGGATAAGCTCTTGCTCCTCCATGTCCGCCTCTACTGTGTGGGACGAGGCCAGACAGCCCTCCAACTCCTCCAGAGCCACCGTGTAGCTCCCGCCGCCACGTTTGGCCGCCCTGTCCCTGTGATACCGCGTGAGGGAGAGATTGCGGACAATTTTGCACAGGAACGCCGGCAGCGGATTGGGCCGCGCCGGAGGGATGGCGTTCCAGGCGGCGAGGTAGGCGTCGTTCACGCACTCCTCCGCATCCTGGCGGCTGTGCAGGATATGGTAGGACAGGCGGTGGCAGGCCTCGCCGTATTTTTCGTCCAGCAGCCGGATTGCCTGCTCCGACCGGGCAAAGAACAGTTCTATGATGGCGTTGTCGTCCATGGGGCATCCCTCCTCTGTGTCTCTTAACTATGTACTATGGTTTTTTCGGAAAATACTACACACAGCAGCAGGATTATCGAAAATTTTTGAAAATAAAAAATGCGGAGTGTTCTTCCAGGATACTCATAATCCTAAAAGAACACTCCGCATGGCGCGGAAGGAGGGATTTGAACCCTCGCACGGTTTTACCCGCCTACTCCCTTAGCAGGGGAGCCCCTTCGGCCACTTGGGTACTTCCGCGTGTCGAAAACATCAGAAATGATGAAATTGTAAGCTGGCGGAGAGAGTGGGATTCGAACCCACGGCCCTTTCGGGTCACCGGTTTTCAAGACCGGCTCCTTAAACCACTCGGACATCTCTCCATGAAATGAGAAGCGTCCAAACGCAAGTGTTATCTTAGCATATTCTGCTCCATTTGTCAACTGCTGATTTGCCATTGAAGCGGGAACTTTGGACCAACCCTGGGAGGAAGAAGCAGGGGCGGCCTGATGGCTTGAAGCCTGACCTGAACTCATCCAGCCGGGCGGATTTTCTCCGCCCGGCTGGATGTCGGCACTCGTTTTATAGTGAAACAGGACAAGACAGCGGGCTTTTCGGCTGATTTGAACGGATAGCAAATGGTTTTTGTGCTTCAGACTGCGCACCTGCGGCTCAGCTTCGGGTGACAAGGGCCTGGTAGAGCTGAACCAGATAGGACCAGGTGGCCCGGTCCAGCACGCCGGTGACCGGCAGCCCGGCCAGCTTCTGAATGACCCGGATGTTGGCGGGGGTCTCGCCGTCGTTGCAGCTGCTCAGCTTGCAGGGGGAGAAATTGGTCATCACCTTGCTGAGGGAGACAAACATGGCCTGGACAATGAGCACCGGCGGGCATTCCTGGCCCTCCATGGCGGTGTAGGTGCCGCAGGGCAGCACGTTGAGGGGAGGCGGGAATCCGTACCGCAGCTCGGTTTGGTGATAAGCCGCCCGGATGGCGTCCCATGTGCCCATATCCACCACTCCGGTGACAGGGGGATGATACTCCCGCTGGAACACCATAACCGCCTCCAGCGTGCGCTCGCCGAAGATGCCGTCCACCGTCAGGCGCACCAGCTTGGGGTCATGAATGGCCAGCTGGTTGAGCATATATTGCAGGGAGCGGATGGGCACATTGTTCATCTCGGTCCCGCTTGCTGCATCATTGTTCATAGAGATATCCTTCCTTTCATGCGTTGGAATTTCCGTAGGTGAGGTTATAGCCCGGGAACTGCCCGGCAATGATGGAGCTTTCAATGTCTTGGGCGCTGGTGGGAAGGTTGGAGCCGGCCAGCGCGGTTTGGGCGATGCCCAGGTATTCGTCATACAGCCTCTGCCAGGTCTGCTGGTCCACCACGCCGGTGACGGGCAGACCCAGACGGGCCTGGGCGGCCAGCACCGCGTCCCGGGTATTTGGGCCGAAAATACCGTCGATTGGCAGCGCGGGGATGGTAGAGGAGAACTGGCCGATGATGGAGATGAAGTATTGCAGCGCGGATACGGCCACGCCGGTGCTGCCCTCCCGGAGGGTGACTCCGGCGGAGGGGCCCTGAATCTGGGTAAACGGCTGGCCCTCGCTCACCAGCTCGGACAGCTTTCTCACCGCGCCGTGGAGAGACACCAGCTTATACCAGGTGCCCTGGCCCACCAGGCCGTCGGGGGTGAGGTTGAAAATGCGCTGAAAAGCCTTCACCGCCGCGTCGGTCTGGCTGCCAAACACGCCGTCCACCGGCCTGATGCGGGGGATGGCGGGGTAGTTCTGGCCGATGCGGTTGAGCATCACCTGCAAGACGGTGACGTAATCGCCGGAGGAGCCGGTTTGCAGCGGGTAGCCGGGGTAGGAGTAGGAGATATCTCGGATGGGGGTATTGGACACCAGCTCGATGTTGTCGCCGTAATAGTGGCGCAGAATATCCATGGCGCCCATGCCCTGGCGGGCCAGCCGTTCGCTGCCCCACTGGGACAGGCCGTCGCAGGTGACGGTGGTGCCGTTGCAGAACTTGGCGGCCAGAGGCTCCACAAAACCCTGCCGGCGGATGTAGGTGGTGAACAGCTCATCCACCAGCCGGTCCACGTTTTCAAAGGTGCTGCGGCCCTTGATAAATTTTTGGTCGTTCATGGTGGAGCCGGTGATGTCAAAATCGTAGCCCCGGCTGGGATAGTATTCGGTATATACCCGGTTGAGGGCGAAGGAAATCTGGGCCAGAATATTGGCCCGCAGCGCCGCCTCCGGCCAGGTGGGGTAAATTTCGCTGGAGGCTACGTTTTTGATGTAGTCGGGGAAGCTGACGGTCACGTTTTCCGCCCACTGATTGGCCGGGCCGGTGTGGACGGTGATGGTTTGGGGTATGTAGGGCGTTACTGATATAGGCATAGAGACCTCCTTACTTGACGCTGCCGCGCGGCTTACAGAGGCTGAGGGGTGACCACCACCGGCGCGGCGTTGATATCCTCTCCGGCGGGCTGGGGCAGGGGAACCAGGGGGACGTCCTGCACGGTCTCCACGCCGGGGAACACCTGCAGTTTTTCAAAGGTGGCCAGATAGTATTCCGGATGCTCCACCACCAGGGAGTAGTCGGAAAATGGGGCCGCGCCGTTGGGTGTCTCGCTGAGGGAGAGGTCGGGCGCTTCCAGCTGAAAGGGCTTGGTGGTGCCGCTGCTGTCGGTGGTCTGGATGGAATAGACCTTGTGCAGATTATTCTCCGCTCTGCTGGAGATAATCACTGTGGCGCCGGAAACGGGCAGCTGGGCCTGAGAGGTGAAGACGCGAACAATCAAAGAGCCGGTCTGAGGCATAGAGAACTCCTCCTTGCAGGAATTAGGAAACTTTTGAATGAAATCGGCGGGATGAGGCGGATTGATTCAGCGTTTCCTTGGTTTAGTGTATGCAGTTGATGAGAAAAGGTGCTGGAAAACCTATGTGAAGCGGTTTTGGTGGAAAAAGAGCAAAAATTTTCTGCTGTTAATTTACCCGGCCCGGTACATAATGAGTAGCGGGGAAAGTGAAGAAACCGTGTAGGAGGCATGAAGATGAAAAAGAGAAGTTTTGCTTTGTGTGCGGCCCTTGTGTTTGCGCTGGCGCTGACGGGCTGTTCGGCAAACCGGGAGAACAATTCCAACCCGGTGGAACCCACCCACACCGTGAACCCGACCCACGCCGTGCCTGGGGCCGACAACAGCCCCGGCATGAGCGGGAACAACGGCAACGACGCCATGCAGGGCGGCGGCGCGGGCGGCACCAACGACCTGAACAACGACGGTCAGCCCGACGGCAGCGCCGGAGTTGGCGACGGCATAATGGACGACATTGGCGACGCCGCGGGGGATTTGGCCCGGGGCGCGGGCGATGCGGTGCGCGACGCGGGCGACGCCATTGGCGACGCGGCCAGGGACGCGGGCCAGGCCATGCGCTAAAAAACAGGGCGGCCGGGATTTTCCGGCCGCCCTGCGGCATTATTGAAGGGTGATGCGGAAGGCGCCGCTGAAACCGGCCGCCTGCAGCTGAACGCGGCAGCGCCGGACCGCGCTGAGGTCGAACAGGACGCGGGCGTCCGCCCCATAGGAGCCGGAGGCGGGGGAGAGGACGCGGCCGTCCGGAGTTTTGACCTGAAACTGCATTGCGCCCGAGTTTGTCTCAATTTCAATGGAGAGCGCGGAGTATTTCCTGAAAACCACAAAGTTTCGCCCCATCAGGCCGGAGGCGTCCGAAAGCGTTCCCTCCCAGCGGGCGGGCAGGCTGTAACCGGCATGAAACCAACTAAAGCCCGCCCGGGTGACGGCGATGCCGAAGTACCACAGGGCGTAGAACACGGGGATGAGGACCACGGCGGCAATGAGAAAAGTTTTCAACGGTTCCAATGGAAAGCACCTCCTTACAGCTCCAATCCGATGTACGTTTCCAGGACGCCCGGCTGCCCGTCCGCCGGGGCAAAGCCGTGGGCGAGGAAGAATTGTTCGGCCCGTTCATGTCCCGGCGGGCACTGGAGGCGCAGAAACTGCCGGCCCATGGCGCGGTAAGTGCAGACAGCGTGGCCCAGCAGCTGCACCCCAAACCGCTTGGAACGAAATTCCGGCGCTACATAGAGCAGCGAGACCCAGCCTGTGCGCCGTGCGTCCTCCTTGGCCCAATCCATGTGGAGCAGCCCTACCGGGGTATCGCCCAGCAGAGCCAGCACAATGCTGTCAGAGGGCTGAAGATTGGGCTCAAGGCCGTCCGGGGCAAGGCCGCAGTCCTCCAGCGCGGCGAGATACCGCGCCCGCTGCTGAGGAAGGGGAAGGGGAGAAAAGCGCAGCGCGTTTTTCTCCATCCCGGCCACGCCCACCAGCGGGGGCGCGGAGGGCGGGGGAAGGTGCCGGCTGTCGTTGTAGTAAATGACGTTGACGCGGCCGTCCGTTACCTCCAGCTTGGCAACGCCGGTGTTGTCCGGCAGGGGAAGCCGGCCGATTTCATCCTCGCCCAGCTCCAGCCAGGCGGACAGGCCCGCCCGAATGGCGCAGCCGTGAGACACCACCGCCACGGTTTGGCCGGGATGGGCCTGGGCAATGCGCTCCACAGCCGCCCGCACCCGCCGGCGGACCTGGGGATGGGTTTCGCTGCCCTCCACCCGCCACGCGGGGTCGCAGCGCAGAAAGGCGGTCAGACTGTCCCGGTGGTCGTGGAGGAGCTGGCCCCAGGGGACGTCCTCCCACACCCCCGCGCCGATTTCCCGTAGCTGGGGGTCCACCCGGAGGGTGAGGCCACGGGGGCGGTAGATGGCCCCGGCGGTGGACATGGTGCGGTAGAGGTCGCTGGAGTACACCGCGTCAAAGGGCACGCCCTCAAACCGCTTTTCCAGGGCCTTGACCTGCTCCCGGCCCTTTTGGGTGAGCAGGCCGTTGTGCCAGCTGTGGCAGCGGCGGTAAAGATTGCCCTCCGCCTGGGCGTGGCGGATTAGATATATGGTAGTCATAGGGTCCGTCCTCACCTTCCAAATTACCAGGGCTGTACGCCGCCGGTGAGCGCCCGGACGGTGGACAGGCCCTGCTTTGCGGCGATATCCGCCAAGCCGTCCCGCACTTTCAGCGGGGCATAGGGGTCAGCGAACAGGGCGGTGCCCACCGCCACGGCAGACGCGCCCGCCAGCATGAGCTGGGCCGCGTCCTCGCCGGTGGACACCCCGCCCATGCCCAGGATGGGCAGGTCCACGGCGTTTGCCACCTCCCACACCATCCGCACGGCCACGGGGAGGACGGCGGGGCCGGACAGCCCCCCGGTGTTCATCTTCAAAATGGGGCGGTGGGTGTTCACATCAATCCGCATTCCCCGCAGGGTGTTGATGAGGGACAGCGCGTCCGCCCCCGCGTCCGCCGCGGCTTTGGCAATCTCGGTGATATCGGTGACGTTGGGGGAGAGCTTTACCATCACCGGGACGCGGGCGTGCCGCTTCGCCTCCCGGGTGACCTCCGCGGCCAGGTCGGGTCGGGTGCCGTAGGCCAGGCCGCCCGCCTTTACATTGGGGCAGGAGATGTTCACCTCAATCATGTCCACCCCGGCTTCGGACAGCTTTTCGCACATCACGCCGTACTCCTCCGGGGTGCTGCCGGAGATGTTGGCGATGACCTTTACATCGTGCCGGCGCAGAAGGGGCAGCTCGTCCGCGATGAAGGCGTCCACGCCCGGATTCTGCAAGCCCACCGAATTGAGCATCCCCATGGGCGTTTCCGCAATCCGGGGCGGGGGATTGCCCTTCCTGGGATGAAGGGTCAGGCCTTTACAGCAGATGGCCCCCAGCTCGGACAGGCCGAAGAACTGGCCGTACTCCCGGCCAAAGCCGAAGGTGCCGGAGGCCGCCACCACCGGGTTTTTCAGCCTTATCCCCGCCAGCTCCACCGACAAATCCACCTTCTCACGCATCCCAGTCCACCTCCTCCGCGTCAAATACCGGGCCGTCCTTGCACACGTGCCGCATGGTTCCGTCCCGCACCTGAATGGCGCAGCCCAGGCAGGCCCCTACGCCGCAGGCCATCCGCTCCTCCATGGACACCTGGCAGGGGACGCCGAACTGGGCCGCCACCGCCGCCACATTTTTCAGCATGGGCTTGGGGCCACAGGCCAGAATGGCTGTAAAGGAATTATCCTGTTCAAGGATATCCCGCACCTGGCCGTCCACAAAGCCGTGGCGGCCCAGGGTGCCGTCGTCGGTACAGATGAAGGTCTGTTCGCAGTTTTCCTCAAAGCGGCTGACAATGGCGGGAAACGCCTTGTCCCTGGTGCGGAAGCCCAGCACCGCCACCTTGGACCACTTGGGGCTCTCGCCGTACTCCATGAGGGGGGGTACGCCGATGCCGCCCCCCACCAGCAGATAGCGCCCCTCCTCCGACACGTCAAAGCCGTTGCCCAGGGGGCCCAGCACGTTTAGCTTGTCTCCAATCTTGCGCTGGGACAGCCAGCGGGTGCCCTCGCCCCGGACCTCGAAAATCAGGGCGGCGGTATCCTCCGGCTCGTCCCATTGGGTGCGGGCCACCGAGATGGGGCGGCGCAGGAGCTGCCCGTCCCCGCATTTGATATGTAAAAACTGCCCGCCCCGCAGGCCGTGCTGCTCCACCAGCTTGCCCACTTCCAGCACCATCCAGAAGGTGTTGGCGTCCAGCCGGGTCATTTCAACCACGGTACAAATCTGTTGAATCGGCATGGCTGGCCCTCCTCACAGAATGGTAACGTACTGCTTGATCTCGTCCCGCATCTTCTCCGCGGCGGCCCGGGCGGCCTCCTGATAGTCCGCGCCGTCCTTCCCGGTCTTCTGCCAGGCGCACATGATGGAGCGGGAGGCGTTGACAATGGCCCCCCGGCCCAGCTCGTCAAAGGCGTAGCGCACATCGGCGGCGGTGCCCCCCTGTGCTCCGTAGCCGGGCACCAGGAAGAAGGTCTTGTCCAGGCGGTAGCGCAGCTCCTTGAGCACGGAGGGGTGGGTGGCCCCCACCACCGCGCCCAGGGCCTGGTAGTGGTATTTCCCCTCGGTGCCCTGGCCCCAGCGCTGAATCAGGTCGCCCATGACGGTGTACACCAGCCGGTCCCCCGCCACAATGTCCTGAAGCTCCACCGAGGAGGGGTTGGAGGTCTTGGCCAGCACAAAGGCGCACTTGTCCCGCTCCTTGCAGTCCTTTAAGAAGGGCTTGATGGCGTCCGATCCCATATAGCCGTTGAGGGTGACGCAGTCGGCGTCAAACACGGGGCAGGCGGTTTCACCCACCTGGGTTTCGCCCAGCCAGGCCTCGCTGTAGGCGGCGGCGGTGGTGCCGATGTCCCCCCGCTTCACGTCGGCGATGACAAACAGGCCCTTCTCCTTGGCGTAGGCAATGACCTCCTCCAGCGCCTGCATTCCCCGCCAGCCCAGCATCTCAAAGTAGGCGGACTGGGGCTTGACGGCGGGCGCCACGTCCGCCAGGGCGTCGATAAGGCCCTTGTCAAATTCCAGCACCGCCCCGGCGGCGGCCTCCAGGCTCTCGCCGTACCGGCCGGTGTATTTTTTGAGAATATGGGGCGGCACGTACTCCACCCGGGCGTCCAGCCCGGCCACGGTGGGGTTCTTTTTGGCTTTAATCTTGTCCTGTAAAACGTCGAATGACATGGCGCTCAGCCCTCCTGATAGATAATTGTTCCCTGGGAAATGGTATATTTGACCCTTCCCCGCACGGTCCTGCCGTGGAAGGGGGTGTTGCGGCCCTTGGAGGCAAACTGCTCTTTGTCGATGACCCACTCCTGGTTTGGCGCAAAGAGGACCAGGTCCGCGTCACAGCCTATCCCCAGCGTCCCCTTGGGAAGTCCCAGCAGGGCGGCGGGGGAGGAGCTCATCAGGGCGATGACCCGGCTCAGGGGCAGCAGTCCGCTGTGGCAGAGCCCAGTGAGGGACAGGGCAAGGGAGGTCTCCAGCCCCACCATGCCGCTGGGGGCGTCGGGGAGGGGCCTGGCCTTTTCCTGGGCGGTGTGGGGGGCGTGGTCGGTGACGATGGCGTCGATGGCGCCGTCGATAAGTCCCGCCCGGATGCCGTCCACATCCGCCTGGGTGCGCAGGGGCGGGTTGACCCTGGCCATGGTTCCCTGGCGCAGCA
>CAQCFX010000003.1:27469-42930 GCA_948766235.1 uncultured Oscillospiraceae bacterium
GCCCCCTGGGTGAGCACCTCGTCCTCGGTGAGGGTGAAGTACTGGGGACAGGTCTCGCAGGTGACGGACACGCCCCTTGCCTTGGCCCGGCGCACAATGTCCACCCCTTTGGCGGTGGAGATGTGGCAGATGTGGACGCGGGCGCCGGTCTCCTCGGCCAGCATTACGTCCCGCATGATTTGCAGCTCCTCCGCGATGGCGGGGCGGCCGGGAAGCCCCAGCTGCCGGGAGACCGCGCCCTCGTTGACGGCATAGTTTTGCACCATGTCCCGGTCCTCGCAGTGGTCCAGCAGGGGAAGGCCCAGCCGCTTTGCCTCCAGCATGGCCTGCCGGAGCAGGGCCAGGTTCTGGATGGGCACGCCGTCGTCGCTGAGGGCGGGGACGCCCGCGGCCTTCAGGGCGGCAAAATCGGTGAGGGCCTGTCCCTTTTGCCCCAGGGTGACCGCCCCCGCGGGGAGGACGTTCACCCCAGTGGGGGCGGCCTTGTCCCGCACCAGCCGGACAATCTCCGGGCAGTCCGTGGCGGGGCGGGTGTTGGGCATGGCCACCAGCGTGGTTACGCCCCCCCGCGCGGCGGCGGCGCAGCCGGTGGCCACCGTCTCTTTTTCCTCAAAGCCCGGCTGGCGCAGGTGGACGTGCATATCCACCAGGCCGGGGGCCGCGATGAGGCCGGCGGCGTTTAGCACCTGGGCGCTCTCCGCGGCCAGGTTTGTGCCCAGCCGGGCGATTTTGCCGTTGTCAATCAAAATATCCAGCGGGGCGTCGATATCCTGGGCGGGGTCCACCACCCGGCAGCCCCGAATGAGCAGACGCAAAAAAATCCCTCCTTCGTTCATTGATGAAGATCTTTTGTACATTATATAAGATAAGAGGGCGGAGCGCAACGGATAAAAGAAAAGAAATTGAAGCCTGGGGGAAGAAGGACAAGAAAATGCGGAGCCCCTGAACGGAGCCCCGCATTTGGTGCAAGTGAGCCTGTAAGCCGGGTTCTGTCATTTAAGACAGCCATCTATCTCGACGCGCTGTTGCCAACGCGCTCCAGCCGCCTCCTGAACACGGCCGGGCCGGCCTTGTGTGTTCCCACGGCGTTGCTCCGGATAGAGTTTACAGCAATGGGCGCTTGACACGCCATTGGGTGAGCTCTTACCTCACCTTTCCACCTTTGCTGGCGGGCTGGGCCCGCCAGTAGTCTATTTCTGTTGCACTTTTCCTGGGGTCGCCCCCGGCGGGTGTTACCCGTTATCCTTGCCCTGTGGAGCCCGGACTTTCCTCACGCAGCGGCCTTTCGGCCTGCGCGCGCGGCTGCCCAGCGCACTTGCGAATTTGATTGTACTTCAAGTTTGGGTGATTGTCAAATGGATTCGGATGGGGTATAATAGCTTTTGTGTAAATTTTCCTGAGGGATTTTAGAATTGTATTGTGAATTGGAGGTGTGCAGACAGATGGAATCGGCGCTGAAGGAATATTTGAACTCGTTGAAAGGAAAGCGCACGGCGGTGATTGGCCTGGGCGTGTCCAATATGCCGCTGGTGGAGCGGCTGCTGGACGCGGGCGTTTCGGTGCTGGCCTGCGACAAGCGGCGGCGGGAGGAGTTTGGCGGCATCATTGAGCGGCTGGAGAGCCGGGGGCTGGAGACGGCGCTGGGCCCGGACTATTTGGACCATCTGGACGGGGTGAAGGTGATTTTCCGCACGCCGGGGCTGCGCCCTGATGTGCCGCAGATTGCCAAGGCGGTGGCGGAGGGGGCGCGGCTGACGTCGGAAATGGAGGCGTTTTTGTCCCTGTGCCCCTGCCGTATCATCGCGGTGACGGGGTCCGACGGCAAGACCACTACCACCACCATCATCGCCGGAATGCTCCGGGCGGCGGGGTATCGGACCTTTGTGGGGGGAAACATCGGCAATCCTCTGCTGTGCCAGGTGGACGAGATTCGCCCGGACGACATGGTGGTGCTGGAGCTGTCCTCTTTCCAGCTGCTCACCATGCGTCAGAGCGCCAGCATTGCCGTGGTGACCAATCTGGCCCCCAACCACCTGGACGTACACAAGGACATGGAGGAGTATGTGTCCGCCAAGCGGAACATTTTTGCCTATCAGGACGCCTGCGACCAGCTGGTGCTCAACGCGGACAATGAGATTACATCCGGCTTCGCCCGGGAGGCCAGGGGCCGGGTGACGCTGTTCAGCCGGAAAAAGACGCTGGAGCGGGGGGTCTATCTGAAGGACGGCATGATTTTGTACTGCGGGCGGCCCATTCTCCACGGGGAGGATATTCTGCTCCCCGGAGCGCACAACCTGGAAAACTATATGGCGGCCATCGCTGTGGTGGAGGATTTGGTCCCCGACGAGGTGATTCGCAGCTTTGCCCGCACCTTCGGCGGGGTGCCCCACCGCATCGAGCTGGTGCGGGAGTTGGACGGCGTGCGCTATTACAACGACTCCATCGCCTCCAGCCCCAGCCGGACCATCGCGGGGCTGCGGTCCTTCCAGCAAAAGGTGATTCTGATTGCCGGCGGCTATGACAAGCACATCCCCTACGATGCGCTGGGGCCGGAGGTTGTGGAGCACGTGCAGGCGCTGCTCCTCACGGGGGATACCGCCGAAAAGATTAAAGCGGCCGTTCTGGCCGCCCCCGGATATGAGCGGGGAAAGCCGGACATGGAGGACTGCGCCGATTTGCGCCAGGCGGTGGAGCGCGCCCGCGCTCTGGCCCAGCCGGGGGACGTGGTCATCATGTCTCCGGCCAGCGCGTCCTTCGACCGGTTTAAAAACTTCGAGGAACGGGGCAATGCGTTCAAGGATTTGGTCAACGCCCTGAAATAAGGAAAAAGGAGCAATGAAACGGTGGAAATAGAACAGATATTGGAACAGCTGTGCGCCCTGGGCGCGCCCTCGGGCTTTGAGCGCCCCGCCGCGCTGGCGGCCAGGGAGCTGCTGGAACCGCTGATGGACGAGGTGTGGACCGACCGGCTGGGCAATCTCATCGGAGTGCGCCGCTGCGGAAGGCCGGGGGCGAAAAAGCTGCTGCTGGACGCCCACCTGGATGAGGTGGGGCTCACCGTCACCGGGATAGAGAAGGGGTTTCTGCATTTTGCGGCCATCGGGGTGGACGCCCGGATGCTGCCCGACCGGGAGGTGACGGTGCTCACCCAGCCGCCCATGCTGGGGGTGGTGGCCTGCCTTCCGCCCCACGTGCTCTCGCCGGAGGACCGGGAGAAGGCCCCGAAAATTGAGGAGCTGCTGATTGACGTGGGCCTGAGCCAGGAGGAGGCGGAGAAGCGCGTCCCCTTGGGAACCCCGGTGGTATACCGGGCGGACTGCTTCCCCCTGGGCGGGCGGCAGCTGTGCGGCAAGGCCATGGACGACCGGGCCTGCTTTGCAGCCCTGCTGCGCGCCGCGCAGCTGCTCCGGGACAAGGAGCTGGACGTGGATTTGTATATTCTGGGCAGCGTGTGCGAAGAGACCGGCGGCGCGGGCGCCAAGGTGGGCGCTCAGGCGCTTGCGCCCGACTTCTGCGTGGCGGTGGACGTCACCCACGGCAGAACGCCGGACGGGGCCAAGGATGAGACGTTCCCCCTGGGGGCGGGCCCGGTGGTGGGGATTGGCCCCAACTGCACCCGCTGGATGACCAAGCGGCTGCTGGACAAGGCGGCGCAGCTGAACCTGGCGGTGCAAAAAGAGGTCATGCCGGGAAACTCCGGCACCAACGGCTGGCCCATGCAGGTGGCCAACGAGGGCATCGCCACCGCCGTGCTTTCCATTGCGCTGAAGTATATGCACACCCCCGTGGAGACGGTGGAGCGCGGCGATATTGAGGACACCGCCCGGCTGCTGGCCGCCTTTGCGGAACATCTGGGGAAGGAGGGCGCACAATGATTGAGACGTTAAAGACCCTGTGCACGCTTTCCGGCGTGTCCTCCTGGGAGGACGAGGTGCGGGATGATATCCGCCGGCGGGTGGAGCCCTACGCCGACCGGGTGCGGGTGGACGCCTTGGGCAACCTGATTGTGTTCAAGCGGGGGGCGAAGGCCGCCGAGAACAAACTGATGCTGTGCGCCCACATGGACGAGGTGGGCCTGATGGTAAAGTCGGTGACGGACGAGGGCTATTTGAAATTCGGCTGCGTGGGCGGCATCGACCGCCGGGTCCTGCTGGGCAAGCGGGTGGCGGTGGGGAAGGGGAAAATCCCCGGCATCATCGGTTTGAAAGCCATCCACCTGACCACCGCCGAGGAGCGCAAAAAGGTGCCCAAGCTCACCGAGCTGTATATCGACATCGGGGCCAAGGACAGGGAGGAGGCCCTGGCCCAGGTGGAGCTGGGGGATGTGTGCGCCTTTGTCAGCGACGCGGTGGAATTCGGCGGCGGAATGCTCAAGGCCAAGGCCATCGACGACCGGGTGGGCTGCGCCGTGATGGTGAAGCTGCTGGAGGAGGAGCTGCCCATGGACTGCACCTTCGTGTTCACCGCCATGGAGGAGGTGGGCACACGGGGAGCCTTTGGCGCGGCTTTTGGCCTGACGCCGGAGGTTGCTCTGGTGCTGGAGGGCACCACCGCCGCCGATGTGCCCGCCCTGGAGCCGGACCGGCAGGTGTGCTGGCCGGGAAAGGGCCCCGTGCTGTCCTGGATGGACGGCGGGACCATCTATGACCGGGGGCTGTTTGAGCTGCTGCGGGAGCTGGCGGAGCAAAACGGCATCCCCTGGCAGATGAAGCACTATCTGTCGGGCGGCACCGACGGCGGAGCCGTCCAGCGCACCAAGGCGGGGGTGCGGGTGACTGGAATTTCGGCGGCAGTGCGCTATCTCCACGCACCCAGCAGCGTGTGCAGCATTTCTGACGCCAAACAGATGCTCCAGCTGGCCCGGAAGTTTATCCAGGCCATGGCTGAGGGCTGACAGGAGGAATTTGACATGGATATGATGAAAACATTGACGCGGCTGGTATCCGCGTTCGGCCCCTCCGGCTGTGAACATGAGATTTCTCAGGTGATTGAGGAGCTGGCCGCGCCCTATGTGGATGAAATTTCCCGGGACGTGATGGGGAATCTCATCTGCCGCAAAAAGGGAAGCGGCCCCAAAGTGATGTTCTCCGCCCACATGGACTCCATTGGGCTGGTGGCCACCCACATCGACGAGAAGGGATATGTCCATGTGGGGGCTCTGGGCGGCGTGCACGCCGCGCGGGCGCTGTTTACCCCGGTGCGGTTTGGCAGCGGTGTAAACGGCCTGTTCTGTACGAGCGGGGATGCCGACCTGTCCAAGCTGAAGGCAGCCGACCTTGTGGTGGACATCGGCGCGGCGGATGAGGCGCAGGCAAAAAAGCTGGTGCAGGTGGGGGATGGGATGGTGTACGACACGCCCACGCGCACGGCGGGGAACCGGGTGATTTCCCCCTATCTGGACAACCGGATTGGCTGTTTGGTGCTGCTGGCGGCCATGGAGCGGCTGGAGCGGACGGACAACGATTTGTATTTTGTGTTCTCCTCCCAGGAGGAGGTGGGCACCCGGGGGGCCAAAACCGCCGCCTGGAGTGTTGACCCGGACTATGGCGTGGCGGTGGACGTATGCGGCACGGACGATATGCCGGGGGCCAACCACCAGGTCTCCGCCCTGTGCGGCAAAGGGGCGGCCGTCAATGTGATGGACCACTCGGTAATCTGCCACCCGGAGATGGTGGCGCGGCTGGAGGCGCTGGCCCAGGAGCAGGGGATTGCCGTCCAGCGCAGCGTGTCCAGAATGGGGGGCACCGACGCGGGCCCCATTCATCAGACCCGGGCGGGGGTGTACACCGGCGGCATCTCCATCCCCTGCCGCTATATCCACACCCCGGTGGAGATGGCGGACTGGGGCGACGTGGAGGCCTGTGTGCGGCTGACGGCGGCCTTTGCCGGCTGCAAGCTGGAGCGTAAACATGGAGGGAAAGCGGAATAAATTCATGGAATTGACATTACAGATATCGGAGCGGGCCGCCCAGCTGGGGCGGCAGGCGGAGCGGGACATTGAGGAGCAGTTTGCCCGCATCGACGCGGTGGCCCACGCCAATACCCAGCGGGTGCTGGCGGCGTTTCAGAAGCACCGGGTGGCAGAGAGCTATTTTGCCGGCACCACCGGCTACGGTTATGACGATTTGGGCCGGGACAAGCTGGACGAGATATACGCCGACCTGTTTGGAACCCAGGACGCGCTGGTGCGCCTGCAATTTGTCAACGGCACCCACGCCATCGCCTGCGCCCTGTTTGGCGCGCTGAAGGCGGGGGACGTGCTGGTGTCCGCGGTGGGCGCGCCCTACGATACCCTGCTGGGCGTGGTGGGCGCGGTGGACAAGGGCCACGGCTCGCTGAAGGACTACGGGGTGGAGTACCGCCAGGTGGAGCTGGTGAACGACGCGCCGGACCCCGAGGGGCTGGCGGCGGCGGTGCGGGACCCCAGGGTGAAAGCGGTGCTCATCCAGCGCTCCAAGGGCTACGCCACCCGGGCGTCCCTGTCGGTGGACGAAATTGGGGCGCTGTGCGCCATCGTGCGGGAAAACAACCCCAACGCCGCCATTTTGGTGGATAACTGCTACGGAGAGTTTGTGGAGGAGCGGGAGCCCACCCACGTGGGGGCGGACCTGGTGGTGGGCTCCCTCATCAAGAATCCCGGCGGCGGGCTGGCCCCCACGGGGGCGTATATCGCCGGGCGGCGGGACTTGGTGGAGGGCGCGGCCATGCGCCTGACCTGCCCGGGCATCGGCAAGGAGTGCGGCGCGACTCTGGGCAATAACCGCCTGCTGTACCAGGGGCTGTTTATGGCTCCCCATACGGTAGCCCAGGCGGTGAAAACGGCGGTGTTTGCCGCCAGGGTGATGGAGCTTCTGGGGTACGAGGCCCAGCCCCGGTGGGACGAGGCGCGCCATGACATCATTCAGATGATTCACCTGGGTGCGCCGGAGGCGGTGAAGCGCTTCTGCAAGGGCATCCAGTCCGGCGCGCCGGTGGATTCCTATGTCACCCCGGAGCCGTGGGATATGCCGGGGTACGACTGCCCGGTGATTATGGCGGCGGGGGCCTTTGTCCAGGGCGCGTCCATTGAGCTGTCCGCCGACGCGCCTATGCGGGAGCCGTATACGGTCTATCTCCAAGGCGGCCTCACCTATGAGTCGGGAAAGGCGGGCATTCTGCTGGCGGCGGAGGAGCTGCTGGGAAGCCCGTAGGGCATAGGCCGAGCCGTTCGGCGCATAGAGTAGCCCATGGGGGGTGACCGCATGGGTGTAAAGTTAAGACACTTGCGCGCATTGCTGCGCCGGGGGAGTTTGCCGGCGGCGCTGCCCATTGCGCTGTCGGCGGCGCTGGTTTGTGTGCTGGTGCATACGCTGAACGCGCGGCTGCACCCGGTTTTGACGGCGGCCGCCTCCAGCCAGGCCAGGAATTTGATGACCCAGGCCATTGACGCCGCGGCGGACAACTGCCTCCAGGAGCAGGGCCTGGGCTACGCCGATTTTATCACCATAGAGAGAGACGCCTCGGGCAAAGTGACCTCTATGACTAGCAATACCGCGGCCAACAGCCGGTTTAAACGCCAGGTGGTGGAGGCGGTTGTCCGGCAGCTGAGCGCTTTGGACAGCGATGACCTGGGCGTGCCGCTGGGGACGCTCACCGGGCAGCCGCTGCTGTCCGGCGCGGGGCCGTCGGTGCGGGTGAGGGTGGACTGCGTGGGAGACGTCACCGCGGACTATGAGAATTTGTTCACGTCCGCCGGGGTAAATCAGACGCACCACCAGGTAAATCTGAACATTACAGCCACTGTGTACCTGTTTTTGCCGGGGGAGGTGCTTCCCGTGTCGGTGAGCAGCAAAGTCTGCGTGGCGGAGACCGTGATTGTGGGCGAAACGCCCGATACCTATTTGAATTTGGAGAAGGGGAACGGCTGACATGGACATCACAACCCAGGCCGCGCAGCTGCGTACGGAGCTGAACGAGCACAATTATAACTATTACGTGCTGGACGCGCCCACCATTTCCGATGTTGAGTATGACCGGCTGCTGCGGCAGCTGGAGGAGCTGGAGGCGGAGCACCCGGAGCTGATTACGCCGGACTCGCCCACCCAGCGGGTGGGAGGAGAGGCGCTGGACAGCTTCCAGGAGGTGGTGCATCGGGTGCCGCTGAAAAGTCTCCAGGACGTTTTTTCCCCCGACGAGCTGCTGGACTTCGACCGCCGGGTGCGGGAGAGCGCACAGGAGCCGGAGTACCTGCTGGAGCCCAAGATAGACGGGCTGTCGGTGGCGCTGGAATATGAGGACGGCGTGTTCGTCCGGGCCGCCACCCGGGGCCGGGGCGAGGTGGGCGAGGATGTGACGGAGAATGTGCGCACCATTAAATCCATCCCGGTGAAGCTAAAAGACGCCCCCCACACCCTGATTGTCCGGGGGGAGGTGTATATGCCCCGGAAGACCTTTGAGCGGCTGAACGATGAGCGGGAGCTGCGGGGGGAGACCCTGTTCGCCAACCCCAGAAACGCCGCGGCGGGGGGAATCCGCCAGCTGGACCCCAAGGTGGCCGCCGCCCGAGGGCTGGATATGGTGATATTTGACATCCTGTACACCGACCGCACGCCCTTTGAGACGGACAGCGAGGGGCTTGACTGGCTGCGCGCGCTGCGCTTCAAGGTGATTGACTACCAGCTGTTCAAGGAGATGGAGGAGATACAGTCCGCCATCTTCCAGCTGGGGGATGAGCGGGAAAAGTATCCCTTTGACATTGACGGAGCGGTGGTAAAGCTAAACTCCTTGACACAGCGGGAAGTCCTTGGCGAGACGGCCAAATTTCCCCGGTGGGCGGCGGCCTATAAATACCCGCCGGAGCAGAAGCAGAGCGTGGTGGAGGAGATTGTTGTCCAGGTGGGCCGCACGGGGGTGCTCACCCCAAAGGCGGTGATTGCCCCGGTCCGGCTGGCGGGCACCACGGTAACTAACGCTACCCTCCACAACCAGGATTTCATCACGGAGAAGGACATCCGCATTGGCGACACCGTGGTGGTGCAGAAGGCGGGGGAAATTATCCCGGAAATTGTGTCGGTGGTGAAGGAGAAGCGGCCGGAGGGCGCCGTGCCCTATCTGCTGCCCGCGGCCTGCCCGGTGTGCGGCGCGGCGGTGGTCCGGGACGAGGACGGCGCGCACATCCGCTGCACCGGCGCGGAGTGTCCGGCGCAGCTGCTGCGCAACCTGACCCACTTTGCCAGCAGGGACGCCATGGACATCGAGGGCCTGGGTCCGGCGGTGGTGGAGGCGCTGGTGAACGCCGGAATGGTGAAAACGCCCGCCGACCTGTACCGTTTGGACCGGGAAAAGGTGGCCAAGCTGGAGCGCATGGGCAAAAAGTCGGCGGACAAGCTGCTCTCGGCCATTGAGCGCTCCAAGCAAAACGACCTTTCCAAGCTGCTGTTTGCCTTTGGCATCCGCCAGGTGGGCCAGAAGGCGGGAAAAATCCTGGCCGCCCGGTTCGGCAGCCTGGACGCGCTGGCCCAGGCGGGGGAGGAGGAGCTCACCGCCGTGGACGACGTGGGAGAGATTACGGCGCAATACCTTACCCAGTGGTTTGCAGCCCCCCAGAGCCAGCACCTGATTGCGTCGCTGAAGGCGGCGGGGGTGAACATGGACAGCCTTTCCGCCCCGGCGGGGGACAAGCTGGCGGGGCTTACCTTTGTGCTCACCGGGGAGCTGTCCAGCTGCTCCCGCAAGGAGGCGGGGGAGAAGCTGGAAGCCCTGGGGGCCAAGGTGTCCGGCTCGGTGTCCAAAAAGACGGGCTGCGTGGTGGCGGGGGAGGCCGCCGGCTCCAAGCTGCGAAAAGCCCAGGAGCTGGGCGTGCCTGTGCTGAATGAGGAGCAGTTCCTGGTCCTGGTGGGGGAGCAGGAGGGCGACGCGGCGGCCCTGCTGGCCCAGCTGAGAGGGGAGGGTGAGGTATGAGCACCCGCACAGGAAAACGGCGGCAGGCCGGGCTCAGCCGGGAGCGAATCATTTTGCTGCTGGCTGTGATTGTCATAACGGTGGCGGCGGCCGCAGCCGGGCTGTATGCCAACGGCTCGCTGACGCTGGACAATTTACTGGTGGAGCTGGGCCTGAAAGCGCCGCCGGCGGTGGTGATGGACGACGTCCCGGACTATTCCGGCCAGCCCTATGTGGTGCTGGAGGATAACTGGCCGGATTTTGACGCGGGGGATTTGACGCTGGAGCCCTTCGAGAACTACAGCGAGCTGGACTACCTGGGCCGGTGCGGCCCGGCCTATGCCAACATCTGCCTGGAGATTATGCCCACCGAGCCCCGGGGGGACATCGGGCAGGTGAAGCCCTCCGGCTGGCAGACGGTGAAGTATGACTGCGTGGACGGCAAGTACCTTTATAACCGCTGTCACCTGATTGGGTATCAGCTGGCGGGGGAGAACGCCAACCGGCAGAATCTCATCACCGGCACGCGGTACATGAATGTGGAGGGAATGCTCCCCTTTGAAAATATGGTGGACGATTACGTGGAGGACACGGGAAACCACGTGCTCTACCGGGTGACGCCCATTTTTGAGGGGAGCAACCTGGTGGCCAGCGGCGTTCAGATGGAGGCTTTCTCCGTGGAGGACGAGGGGGAGGGGATTTGCTTCAACGTATACGTCTATAACGTCCAGCCCGGAATCGGCATTGATTACGCCACCGGGGAGAGCTGGGAAAATTGAATCGGACACGAGAAAAGCCCGCTCCGACTGGAGCGGGCTTTTTCGGGGATTCACGGAGAGACAGGGCCATCTTAGAATAGCAGACCCCAGGCGAGGAAGCCGAGGATTGCCACAAGGCCGGTGAACAACAGCACAACCACCAGATAGCCCATAATATCCTTGGCCTTCAGGCCGGCCACGCCCAAGGCGGGCAGGGCCCAGAAGGGCTGAATCATGTTGGTCCACTGGTCGCCCCAGGCAATGCCCATGGCGGCGCGGCCGTAGTAATTGACGGCGTCAATCCCAGCGCGCTCCGCAATAGCGGTAGCGGCAGGCATCACGATGGGACCCTGGACGGTCCACTGGCCGCCGCCGGAGGGGACGAAGAAGTTGATGATACCGCCGGACAGGAAGGTCAGCATGGGGAAGGTGATGTCGTTGGAGATGTCGGTGAAGAACTGGGCGATGATCTTGGCCAGGGACACGCTGTCGGCATTCTCCGCCACCATCAGGCCCATAATGCCGGCATAGAAGGGGAACTGGAGCAGCACGCCGGCCGCGCCGCCGGCGGCGTCGCCGATGGCGTCCACGTACTTGCGCAAATCGCCGTGAGCCAGCAGGCCCAGGAACAGGAAGATGGCGTTGACGGCGTTCAGGTCCAGCTTGGCCGCGCCCACGCGGATGAAGAACAGCACGATGTAGACAAAGCCCATGATGAGGATGATAGCCCACAGAATCTTGCTGTGCTCAATCTTTTCAGCGGGGGTCTCGACCTTGTACTCCCGCTCCTTCTCATCCACCAGCAGGTTGGGGTCAACGGTGATGGTGTGGTCCTTGTCGGGGTGCATGGCGTAGTTGATGAAGGGCAGGCCCAACAGAACCACCAGGCACATGACGATGTTCATGGGATGGAAGATGGTCTGAGTCAGGTCGGCCTGGTAAGTAATGCCCAGGAACTCCTTGCCGGAGGCCATCTGCAGGGGGATGGAGCCGGACAGGCCGGCGTGCCAAATCACGAAGCCGGAGTAGGCGGAGGCAATCAGCAGGGGATAGTCAAGGTCGCGCACGCGGCGGGCAATCTCCTTGGCCAGCAGGGCGCCCACGATGAGGCCGAAGCCCCAGTTCAGCCAGCAGCAGATGGTGGACACGATGGTGGTGACCACGATGGCGCTCAGCTTGTTCTTGGCCAGACCGGCGATGGAGGCGAGAATCTGCTTGCAGATCTTGGCGGAGGCCAGGGCGGAGCCCAGCACCAGCACCAGGGCCATCTGCATGGAGAAAGCCAGCAGGCCCCACATACCGTCGCCGGAGCCGCCCTTGCCGGCCCAGGCCCAGACCAGCTCAATGGGGTTCTGCCAGGTGCTGGCCATGGCGGCGATGAACACCACGATGGTCAGGATGATGGCGAACAGGAACGGGTCCGGCAGCCAGCGGTTCATAATCCGCACGCAGCCATTGGCAAATTTCTTCATATAAAATTTACCCTCTCTTTCTTCAAAAATGAATAGCAGGGACCGTGAATCTCAACGCAGTTATTATAGTCGTTTATTCACAGTTTGTCAATAATTTTACAAAGATTTCCCTGCCGGATGGGCGGCGGAAGCCCCGTGAATTGTGAATTTTGACGAATAAATACTGGGAAAGAGAAAAAATCCCAGTTTCAAGGGCCGTTGGGTCCTTGAAACTGGGAGCAAGCCGTGTCAGCGCTTATTTGTCGAAGGCGGGGTTGGTGAAGTACACGTTTTTCTGGTCCAGGCGCTCTTTGGCCAGGGCAATCGCTTCGCCAAAGCGTACAAGGGGAAGAAAAAATAAGGACGGGCGGGTGATATGCCCGTATGCCCGCGGATTCAAAGCTTCCACTGGATTTGAACGCGGTCGGGAAAGACCCGGATGGTTTGAATGAACAGGCCGGTGATTTGCCGCTTATCCTCAAAAGATAATTCCTCCCAGCGGGAGAGGCGGCAGGCGATAGGCGGGGCGGACTTGGCCGCGTTTTTCTCCAAGCGGGCGAGCTTTTGGCGGACGGTTTGCTTTTCGCCGTCCAGCTGAAGGATTTTCTGATTGATGTAGCCCAGCAGGGTGTCGTTGGCCAGGGCGGCGCGCTGGGTCAGCCCGTCAATCTCCTGCTCCAGCCGGGTGAGCTGGGCGGTGAGGGCGGCGGCCTCCGGGCTGAGCGCGGGGGAGGGGCGGGGATGAAGAACGGGAAACAGGGCCAGCTTTTTTTGCAGCTCGTCCAGGACAAGCCGCTCCACGTCCCCGGCGTAGACGGTGCCGGGGCCGGAGCAGGTTTTGGCGTCCATCCGGCGGGTGCAGAGCAGATAGCGGCGCTGTGAGCCGGCGTAGTGTTTGCAGGCCAGGGCGTATCCGCACAGGCCGCATTTGATTTTACCGGCCAGCCAGGTGTTTTTTGCCTTTTGCCGGGGCTGGACCTGGCCGGTGTTCCAATTTTTTTGGCGGCATTGCAGCCAGGTGTCCGCCGGAACAAGGCCGGCGTGGGGGGCCAGGACCAGGCAGCGGCCGGCCAGGCCCGGAGGCTGGGCTTGGCCGCCGTCCCCGTTGCGGTAGCAGTAGCAGCCGTTTACCCCGATGAAGTCCGAGGGGTCGTTGACCATGACGGCGCCCTGCTGGGAAAAGAACTGGTAGACGGACAAATCCGCCTGGACGTAGATGGGGCTGCGCAGGATGTCCGCGATTCGGGAGCGCTCCCAGGGCTTGCCCCGCTTGGTGACGCCGTTGGCGTGAAGGGTGCGCACAATGTCGCCGTAGGAGCACTCAGGCTGGGCGTAAAGCCGGTATATGGCGCGCACAATCTCGGCCTCCTGGGGTACGGCCTCGTACATGGAGGTTTTGACGCCGCCGATGACGGCGGGGGCCAGGCGGTAGCCGAAGGGCACCCGCCCGCCCATATACAGGCTTTTCCGGCTGCGGGAAAAGTAGGCGTCCGCCACCCGCTTTTGAATGGTCTCCCGCTCCAGCTGGGCAAAGACAATGCAGATGTTCAGCATGGCCCGGCCGATGGGGGAGGAGGTGTCGAATTTTTCGGTGGTGGAGACAAACTCCACGCCGTAGCGGGTAAATATGTCCATCATGGAGGAAAAGTCCAGGATGGAGCGGCTGATGCGGTCCAGCTTGTAGACGATGACCTTGCCGATGAGCCCCCGCTTCATGTCGGCCATCATCTCTTGAAAAGCGGGGCGCTGGGTGTTCTTCCCGCTGTAGCCCCGGTCTATGTAGGTTTTGGAGGGCTGTCCCCGAAGCTCGTACCGGCACAGCTCAATCTGGCTTTCAATGGAGATGCTGTCGCTGCGGTCCACTGACTGTCTGGCATAGATGGCGTCCATCGCGTCCCTCCTCACGGTGTCCCTCCAATGTATTCACGGGATAAGCCGGCTATTCAATGGAGGGGGAGTCAGGCGGAGGAGAAATCCTCTTGACAAACGGGCTCTACAGTTGTAGGATATAGAAAACTACAACTGTAGGAGGAGATGGCATGGCAAAGCTTTCGCAGCGGGAATGGCTGGTGTTGGGCGTGCTGTGGGACCGGGAGGGCGCGGGCCTGGGGGAGATTGTCCAGGCTCTGCATGAGCAGACGGGGTGGAGCCAAAATACGGTGCTCACCTATCTCACCCGGATGGAGGCCAAGGGGCTGGTGTCCATTGACAAGAAGGGCAGCCCCCGGCGCTATTGGGCGGCGCTCAGCCGGGAGGACTGCCAGGCCCAGGCCAGGGACGACTTTCTCCGGGAGGTGTACCGGGGGGCCGCGGGGGACCTGGTGGCGGCGTTTTTGAAGGAGAAGCCCATCTCCCCGGAGGAACGGGCGCAGCTACGCCGCCTCTTAGACGACATGGAGGTATAGTTTTATGACGGATTTTTGGTCGTTTTTGCTGCAAACGCTCACCGCCTCCGGGGTGGCGGCGCTGCTGCTGTGCGTCAAGGCCATGTTCCGGGACAAGCTGTCCCCCCGGTGGCAGTTCGCGGTATGGGGTGTGTTGGGACTGGTGCTGCTGCTTCCGGCGGGGCGGGGCGGGCGGTATGTCCTGCTCAACTGGCCCATGTGGGTGGAGGTGCTGAAGTCCGCCCTCACCGGGGAGTTTGGGACGCTCACCCGGGTGACGGCGCCCGTCCCCCTGCCGTCCCCCGCCGCGCCCGAGACGGCGGCGGATTGGCTGTATCTAATCTATGTGCTGGGGGCGGCGGCGCTCCTGGGGCGGTATGTGATTTCCTATGTTGGCTTGCGCCTTGCCCTGAAAAAGGGGCGGCTCGCCCAAGGGGGGCGGGTAAAGGCGGTGGCGGAGCGCTACGGCCTGCCCGCCTGCCCCGCGGTGGAGGTGGAAGGCCTACCCACGGCGTTCATCTGCGGCCTTGTCAAGCCCGTGCTGGCCCTGCCCGCGGGGGCGGAGACGGAGGAAAAGGTGATTCTTCACGAGCTGCTCCACCTGAAATACAGGGACGTGGCCTGGGGGTGGGTCATCTGCTTTTTCCGCTGCCTCCACTGGTGCAACCCGCTTTTGTGGCTGTGCGCCGACCGGGCGGGCAACGATCTGGAGTCCCTGTGCGACCAGCGGGCGCTGGAGCGGCTGGAAGGGGAGGAGCGGCGGGACTATGGGCGGATTCTGCTGTCCATGGCGGACGAGAAGTACGCCCGCGCTCCCGGCACCTCCTCCGCCGCCAACGGAGGAAAAAACATCCGGCGGCGCATAGAGGCCATCGCCCGGTTCAAACGCTACCCGGCGGGGATGGCGCTGGTGTCGGTGTGCGTGGCGCTGGTACTGGCGGCGCCCCTGG
>CAQCFX010000003.1:42944-44136 GCA_948766235.1 uncultured Oscillospiraceae bacterium
CGGCGAGTGGGGGCTGCGGAACAAGACGGTGGCGATGGCCTGTGCCCGGACCACGTACTGCACCACCTATGCCGGGGCTTTCGATACCTACGCCAAGGCGGTGTTCACCCAGCGCGTGGACTACCGGGCCATGTGCGCGCCGCTGGATGAACAGAACGAGCTGGCAGAGCACTGGGGCGCGCCCCAGGGGCGGTGGTCCTGGCCCGATGTGAGCTGGAAGGACGTGGCGGACCTCACCAGCGGGTATGAGATATACAACGTAACGCCGGTGGGGGAGGACGCCGTGGAGGGCGTGCTGGTGATGGAATTGCAGAGCCCCCCCAGCGGGGAGCAGTGGAGCGGTCTGACCCATGAGCGGTGGCTGGCGGTGCAAAAGCTCCGGGCGCAGCAGGAAGGGGAGCGCTGGGTGGTCGTCCCCCAGGAGGAGCTCCAAGCGGTGCAGGGGGACCAGCGTGCCGGGGGCAACCTGGGCGTGCCCGCCTGGGTGTACGAGGGGCAGTATGGGGATTTCACCATCCGCCTCCAGTGGCAGACCACGGCCAGCGTGAACAGCTATCAATCCAGCGGCGGGTTCTGGTCCTTCCCGGTTTTCGACACCACGCCCAAGATTCACGGGGAGTTTGACCGGGCGGAGCGCAGCTATTTGGTATACGCGGTGTACAACGGAGACCCGGCGGACCGGGAGCGCTACCGGGAAATCCGGGTGGAGTACACCCCAATCTACAGCGGCGCCGGGGGAGAGGACAAAGTCAAAATCACGTCGGAACAGACCAGACAGGACGAGCGTGACTTGGAGGAGTATTGGAACGAATATACAGGGGACTGGATATTCCTGGACGGCGGCGGTGGCGGCTACGAGGGGCCGGAGGCGGACACGTACCAATTTCCATCCGCCTACGGGGCGAAGCTGTACCTCAACGGCGAATTCGCCTCGGAGCTGACGCTCCTGCCGGCGGAAGGAGGCGAGTGGATTGCATTCTGACAGGGAAACGTTGTACCGCGGCCTGTCTAACGCCGCATGGGGCTATCTGCTGCTCAACTTTGATTTCAATCTGGGGACCGTGAGCGTCACTCCCCGGTTCGTGGGCTGGATGCTATTTGTGGCCGCCATTGGGGATTTGTCCGGGGAGCGGCGGGATTTGGCGCTGCTGCGGCCGCTGGCGGTTTTGATGGCGGTGTGGAACGGTGTGGA
>CAQCFX010000003.1:44156-65709 GCA_948766235.1 uncultured Oscillospiraceae bacterium
GGCGTCCTGGGCCGGGCAGAGCGTGGACGGCCATATTTTGTTCCTGGATTTGCTGGTTTCGGCGGCAAATTTGTATTTCCACTTCCAATTTCTCACCGACATGGCGGCGCTGGCGCAGCGGTATCAGCCCGAGGGAGGCAGTCTGGACCGGCGGCTGTGCCGCCGCCGGACAGCCTACATCGTGCTGATGACCGCCATTGCGCTGGTGAGCAACCTGCCCGCCGGGCTGCTGGATTTCCTGGAGGCGGTCCAAAGCGGGCTCGTCATGGGCGGGGCGGTGGCCGCCGTTATCGCGGCTCTGTTCATCATGGTAGGGCTGTTTGAGCTGCGCGGCTTCTTCCGGGAAGGGGAGAGCGCCGCAGGCAAATAAAAAATCCCCGCCCACATACCCATGGGCGGGAATTTTTTTGAAAATAATTGAATTGGTGTACCGAAACGTGCATCAAAGAGCCGGTTTTCCGCCCTGCCGCAGAGGGGGTGAAGACCTCAAAAGGCGCGTCCGATATCGGTGCGCAAGTGCATATCCTGGAAGGAAATGGGCTTGGCGGCGGCATAGGCGTTGGCAATGGCGTCCTCCAGGGCGTTACCGAGAGCGGTGACACCCAGGACACGGCCGCCATTGGTGACGATCCGGCCGTCCTGTTCGGCAGTTCCGGCGTGGAAGACCACGGCAGACCTGCCCGCCTCGTCCAGTCCGGAGATGGGATAGCCCTTTTTGTAGTCCAGCGGGTAGCCGCCGGAGGCCAGCACCAGGCAGCAAGCGGCCTGGTCCTTCCAGCGGATATCCAGCTTGTCCAGCGCACCCTCCCGGCAGGCCAGGAAAATGTCCAGCAGGTCGCTGTCCAGCAGGGACAGAACCGCCTGACACTCCGGGTCGCCGAAGCGGGCGTTGTACTCCACCACCTTGGGACCCTGGGGGGTGAGCATCAGCCCGAAGTAGATGACCCCCTGGAAGGGGCGGCCCTCTGCTTTCAAGGCTTTGACCGTGGGCAGGAAAATCTCATCCATGCACCGCCGGGCAATCTCCGGGGTGTACTGGGGCGGGGGGGAGATGGCCCCCATGCCGCCGGTGTTGGGGCCCCGGTTGCCGTCATAGGCTCGCTTGTGGTCCTGGCTGGCGGGCATGGTGGACACGTGCTCCCCATCGGCAAAGGCCAGGACGGTGACCTCGGGGCCGGTCATGCACTCCTCGATAAC
Source organism: uncultured Oscillospiraceae bacterium (assembly GCA_948766235.1). Lineage (GTDB taxonomy): Bacteria > Bacillota > Clostridia > Oscillospirales > Oscillospiraceae > Enterenecus. The sequence goes on from CAQCFX010000003.1 coordinate 45,354, forward strand.
CACGGTGGAGCCGGATTCCCCGAATTTCTTGTTCGCCATCATTTCCCGGGCGGCGGTTTTGGCCTCGTCCACGGTGGCGGCCACCACCACGCCCTTGCCCAAAGCAAGCCCGTCCGCCTTTACTACGATAGGCGCGCCCTGCTCCTCGATATAGGAAAGAGCCGCGTCAAGGTCTGTAAAGGTTTGATACCTTGCAGTCGGGATGTGGTATTTCTTCATCAGCTCCTTGGAAAACGCCTTGCTGGCCTCGATGACGGCGGCGTTCTTCCTGGGGCCGAAGGCGGGGATGCCAACGGCCTCCAGCGCGTCCACCATGCCAAGGGCCAGGGGGTCATCCGGGGCGACCACCACGAAATCCATGGCGTTGGCCTTTGCCCAGGCCACCATGCCGTCCACGTCGGTGGCCTTTATGTTCACGCATTTTGCAGCCTGGGCGATGCCCGCGTTGCCGGGGGCGCAGTACAGCTGCGTTACCTTGGGGCTCTGGGCCAGCTTCCAGCAGATGGCGTGCTCACGGCCGCCGGAACCTACGACTAAAACCTTCATCCGTTTTTACCCCCGTTTTCCAGGGCTGAAGCGTCAATCAGCCCGTACTGTTGATACATGGACAGCATATATTGACAGGTCATTTTATTACTCCAATACTGCCGGAAAGTGGCGGATTTCTCCTTCTTTTCCGCCTTGAGCTTGGCCATGCGGGCGGTGAGCTCCGCGTAGTTTTTCTGCACGTCCGCCAGCATCCGCTCAAAGGCCTCCAACCGCTCCTGCTCGCTCATATTCAATGGTGGAACAGCCGCATTCCGGTGAAGGCCATCACCATATCGTGCTTGTCGGCGGTGGCAATCACCTGGTCGTCCCGGATGGAGCCGCCGGGCTGGGCGATGTATTTGGCCCCGGATTTAAAGGCCCGCTCCACGTTGTCCCCGAAGGGGAAGAAGGCGTCGGAGCCCACCGTCACGCCGGACATCTGTGCAATCCAGTCCTTTTTCTCCTGCGCGGTCAGGACTTCCGGCTTTACCTGGAACGTATTTTGCCACACGCCCTCGGCCAGCACGTCGTCGTGCTCGTCGGAGATGTACAGGTCGATGGCGTTGTCCCGGTCAGGGCGGCGGATGCCGTCCACAAACTGGAGGCCCAGCACCTTGGGATGCTGGCGCAGCCACCAGGTGTCCGCCTTGCTGCCCGCCAGGCGGGTGCAGTGAATGCGGCTTTGCTGGCCCGCGCCCACGCCGATGGTCATGCCGTTTTTCACATAGCACACGGAGTTGGACTGGGTGTATTTCAGGGTGATGAGGGAGAGGAGCATATCGTGTTTGGCCTGCTGGGGCAGGTCGCGGTTCCTGGTGACCAGGTTTTCCAGCATGGCTTCGTCGATGGACAGGTCGTTGTACCCCTGCTCAAAGGTGATGCCGAAGATGTTGCGCCGCTCGATGGGGGCGGGGACGTAGTCGGGGTCAATCTTCACCACGTTGTAGCCGCCCTTGCGCTTGGTTTTCAGGATTTCCAGGGCCTCGTCGGTGTAGCCGGGGGCGATAACGCCGTCGGACACCTCCAGGGCCAGGAAGCGGGCGGTGTCGGCGTCGCACACGTCGCTCAGCGCCGCCCAGTCACCGAAGGAGCACAGCCGGTCCGCGCCCCGGGCGCGGATATAGGCGCAGGCGATGGGGGAGAGTTCACCCTCGGGGGCGAAGTAGATTTTCCGCTCCACGTCGGTGAGGGGCAGACCCAGGGCCGCCCCGGCGGGGGAGACGTGCTTGAAGGAGGCGGTGGCGGGCAGGCCGGTGGACTTTTTCAGGGCCTTCACCAGCTGCCAGGAGTTCAGTGCGTCCATGAAGTTGATGTACCCCGGTTTGCCGTTGAGGACCTCCAGGGGCAGCTCGCCGTTTTCCATGAAAATGCGGGCGGGCTTTTGATTGGGGTTGCAGCCGTATTTCAGTTCCAGTTCCGTCATAGTTCAAGCCTCCCAGTGTTTATTGATGATGGAGGTCTCGTCCTCCCCGGTGGCCAGGTCGATATACCGCACGAACAGGGACACCTTGTTGTCGTCGTTCAGGGCCAGCCACAAATCGCCCGCCAGGGTCTCCGCGTCGGGGGCGGTGACGGCCACCCGGCGGGGCTCGCCCTCAAAGGAGGGCAGGGGGCTGCCGTCCCGCTCATAGGTGTGGATGAAGTGGCCCACCCCCGCCTTGGGGGCGTCGTACTCATAGAAGTACCGGCAGGCGCAGGAGGGGTCGCCGTCCAGGCTTTTGAGGATGGACAGGTTGTAGGAGCCGTTGGGCTTTACCACGCCGGAGATGCGGGGGGTGTAGTTGGGGCCGTCCGGCTCGAAGGTGCGGGTGTTCAGGGCGTGGCGGTAGCAGTGGCCCTGCAAAATGTTGTCCCGGATGGTGTCGGTTTGGTCGCCGTTGGTGACGATGGTCAAGCCGTTGTCCATCCGCCGCACAGGATGGTAGATGATGAGGGAGGGGTCGGTCATCTTGCTCTCGTCGAAGGCTTTGGTGCGGATGCCGTCGTCCGTCTCCTCAAAGACCCGGTTGCGGCTGTTCTCGCTGCGGCCCATGATGAAGTAGGCGATGACGGCGCACTTGTTGTCGGCGGAGCGGCCCAGCATAATGCCCCGGCCGGGGTAGGGGTTATTTTGTAAATACTCGGTCATGTCAATCATTGCAGACACTCCTTTGAAAGATTCAGCGGCTTTAAAATGCGCACGGTCCGGCCCTCTACCTTCAGACGGCCCTGGCAGAACAGGGACACCGCCCGGGGCAGGATGACCCACTCCGCCTGCTCCATAATCCGGCGCTGGAGGGCTTCCGGGGTGTCGCCCTCCTCCACGGCCACGGCTTTTTGCAGCACGATAGGCCCGCCGTCGCACTCCTCGCTGACAAAGTGGACGGTGGCGCCGGACACCTTCACCCCGTACTCCAGCGCCTTTTCGTGGACGTGCAGGCCATAGTACCCCGCCCCGCAGAAGGAGGGAATCAGGGCGGGGTGGACGTTCAAAATGGCGTTGGGGTAGGAGCGCACCATCTCCTCCGTGAGGATGACCATGAACCCGGCCAGCACCACCAGGTCGATGCCCAGCGATGTCAGCTTGTCCACCAGGGCGATGGTCATGGCCTGGTTGGAGGGGTAGTCCTTCCGGGCCACCACATAGCCGGGGATGCCCGCTTTCGCGGCCCGCTCCAGGGCGTAGGCCCCGGGCTTGGAGGCAATGACGGCGGCAATCTCCCCGTTGACAATCTCTCCACGGTGCTGGGCGTCGATGAGGGCTTGGAGGTTGGTGCCGCCGCCGGAGACCAGCACGGCGATGCGCTTGGCGCTCATAACAGCTCCACGCCCCCGTCGCCGGGGACCACCTCGCCGATGACACAGGAGCCTTTGCCTGCATTGAGCAAGGCGGACTGAGCCTTATCCACGTCGTTTTTGTCCACCACCAGCACCATGCCGGCGCCCATGTTGAAGGTGTTGAACATATCATGCTCCGGGATATCGCCCAGCCGCTGGATCATGCGGAAAATGGCGGGGATCTGGAGCGCAGACTTGTCAATTTTGGCGCTGAGCCCTTGGGGCAGGCAGCGGGGGATATTCTCATAGAACCCGCCGCCGGTGATATGGCTGATGCCATGCACCCGCGCGGCCTCGATGGCGGCCAGGACGGGCTTGACATAAATTGCGGTGGGCTGGAGCAGCTCGCCGCCCAGGGAGCTGCCGAATTCCTCCGACCACTGGTTCAAATCAGCGTGCTCCACGTCCAGCACCTTGCGCACCAGGGAGAAGCCGTTGGAGTGCAGGCCGTTGGAGCTTAGGGAGAGAATCACGTCCCCGGCCTTTACCTGGCTGGGGTCCAGCATTTTTTCCTTGTCTACGATGCCCACGGCAAAGCCCGCCAGGTCGTAGTCGTCCGCAGCCATGACGCCGGGGTGCTCGGCGGTCTCGCCGCCAATCAGGGCGCAACCCGCCTGGACGCAGCCCTCCGCCACGCCGGACACGATGGAGGCCACCTTCTCCGGCTCGTTCTTGCCGATGGCGATGTAGTCCAGGAAGAACAGGGGCTTGGCTCCGCAGCAGATGATGTCGTTGACGCACATGGCCACGCAGTCAATGCCGATGGTGTTGTGCTGATTCATAAGCTGGGCGACCCTGATTTTGGTGCCTACGCCGTCGGTGCCGGACACCAGGATGGGCTCCTTCATGCCGGCAAGGTCCGGGGCAAACAGGCCGCCAAAGCCGCCGATGCCGCTGACTACGCCGGGAATCATGGTGCGCGCCACGTGCTGGCGCATGAGCTGCACGCCCTTGTAGCCGGCCTCAATGTCCACGCCGGCGGCGGCGTAGGACGCGGAATGAGAGTTTTCCATTTATATAACCTCCATGCAGCTTGCAGCTACGCTTCGCCTGCTCGCAACGCGCGGCTTCCCTCCGTCTCGGGCTGGTCTCTGGGGCCTGTGGCCCCATCGCTCGCCCTCGCTCCGGTCCATCCGCGCTGCTCGCAACGGCTCAGACGCACTTATTCTTTGCCAGTCCAACAGTAAGTGCAGATTTTGTCCTTGTCGATGCCGATGGCCTCCAGCAGTCCGTCCAGCGACTGGTAGTCCAAGGAGTCAAAGCCCAGCTTTTCGCAGATGGCCTTGACCATGCACTGGCCGCGCTGGGAGCTGGAATCCACGTATTCGTCCAGATGCCGCTGCCCCTCGTCGCCCTCCAGCTCCTGAATGACCTTGCGGGCCAGCAGCTCCATGGAGGAATTGCTCCGGGAGAAGTTCAAAAACTTGCAGCCGAACAGGATGGGGGGGCAGGCGGAGCGCATATGAACCTCCTTGGCCCCGGACTCGTAGAGAAAGTCCACCGTCTCCCGCAGCTGGGTGCCCCGGACGATGGAGTCGTCCACAAAGAGCAGCTTTTTGCCCTGGATGAGCTCGGGGACGGGAATCTGCTTCATCTTGGCCACCTGACTGCGCACTTCCTGGCTGCTGGGCATGAAGGACCGGGGCCAGGTGGGGGTGTATTTCACAAAGGGCCGGGCGAAGGGCTTTCCGCTGGCGTTGGCGTAGCCGATGGCGTGGGGCACGCCGGAATCCGGCACCCCCGCCACCCAGTCCACGTCGGGCATGGGGCCCTTCGCCTTTTCCGCCCGGGCCATAATTTCGCCGTTGCGGCAGCGGGTGACCTCCACGTTCTGCCCCTCGTAGTTGGAGTTGGGATAGCCGTAGTAGGTCCACAAAAAGGCGCAGATGCGCATTTTGTCCCCGGCGGGGGCCAAGGTCTCCCAGCCCTGGGAGGTGACGCGGACAATCTCGCCCGGGCCCAGCTCGTAGGCGTTCTCATACCCCACCTTGGTGCAGGCAAAGGACTCGAAGGAGATACAGCAGCCCTCATTGTTCTGCCCAATCAGCACGGGCAGGCGGCCCAGCGCGTCCCGGGCGGCCACGATGCCGTCCGGGGTGAGAATCAGAATGGTGGATGAGCCGTCGATGACCTGCTGGGCGTAGCGGATGCCCTCCACCAGCGAGTCCTTTTGATTGATGAGGGCGGCGGTAAGCTCGGTGGAGTTGACCTTGCCCGAGCTCATGGCCATGAACTGGCGGGCGTGGCCGTTGAAATATTCCTCCACCAGCTCCTCGGCGTTGTTGATGATGCCAACGGTGGAGATGGCGTACAGTCCCAGGTGAGAGCGCACCAGCAGGGGCTGAGGGTCGGTGTCGCTGATGCAGCCGATGCCGGCGCAGCCGTGAAAGTCGGCCAGGTCCTTCTCGAACTTGGTGCGGAAGGGAGTGTTTTCAATGGAGTGAATCTGCCGCTGAAAGCCGTCGCTCTCATCATAGATAATCATTCCACCCCGGCGGGTGCCCAGGTGAGAGTGGTAGTCCACGCCGAAAAAAATATCAAGGGTCACGTCTCGCTTGGAGATCGCGCCAAAAAAACCGCCCATATAGAGCCTCCTTATTTCTTGCCTTTGCGCCGGAAAAACCAAACCGCGCCGCCAACGAGGACCGCAGCCAGCAGCAGCATGAAGATGAATCCGGCGGGGTCGCCGCTCACCAGGATGGCGGTGGGACCGTCTGAGCCGCCGATGACGCTCAAATCCATTTGCCCGCGTGTCAGGCAAAGAATAACTTGGACAGGGTCATGGGGTCGATATACTGCCCGTCCTTGTACACCCGCATATTGCCCGAGGCGATCTCGTCGATGAGCATGACCTTGCCGTCGGCGTCGTAGCCGTACTCGAACTTGATGTCGTAGAGCACCAGGCCCTTGGCCTTCAAATCATCGGCCACAATCTGGGTAATCTTCTGGGTCATGTCCTTGATGTCGTCGTACTGCGCCTCGGTCATCACGCCCAGGGCCACGAGGCCGTCCTTGGTCACCAGGGGGTCGCCCTTCTCGTCGTTTTTGAAGGTGGTCTCCACGTAGGCGGGCAGGTCGGCGCCCTCCTCAATATACTCCCCGTACCGGCGCAGGAAGGAGCCCACCGCCTTGTGGCGGCAGATGACCTCCAGCCCCTTGCCGAACACCTTGGCGGGCAGCACCTCCATGGTGGTGTCGCCCAGGTCGGCGCTGACATAGTGGGTGCGGATGCCGGCGGCGTTGATCTTCTCGAAGAAGTAGATGGACATGCGCAGGTTCACGTCGCCCACGCCCTCGATGGTCAGGCCCACGGAGTTCTCGCCGGGGTCGAACACGCCGTCCTTGCCGGTGCAGTCGTCCTTGAACTTGAGCAGGTAGTTGCCGTTGTCCAGGGCGTAGACGTTCTTGGTTTTGCCGGTGTAGACGAGATTCTTTTCCATGATAAGTTCCTCCTAAAATAAAATTTCAATATGAAATGGGTTTGTGCAGCACTCAGTCCTTCAGCTCCGCCTGGAGCTTGGCTTCTTTTTCCCCAATCTGCCGCGCCATCTTTTCCCGGGCCGCATCCAGCTGGGCGGCCAGCGCGTCGTCGGACACAGCCAGAATCTGGGCGGCCAGCACGGCGGCGTTTTTCGCCCCGTTGATGGCGACCGTCGCGACCGGGATGCCGCTGGGCATCTGGACGGTGGAGAGCAGGGCGTCCAGCCCGTCCATGGCGCCTCCCTTCATGGGGATGCCAATCACGGGCAGGGTGGAGTTCCCCGCGAAGGCCCCCGCCAGGTGGGCGGCCATGCCCGCCGCGCAGATGAGCACGCCGAAGCCGTTGGACCGGGCCCTTTTGGCGAAGTCCGCGGCGGCGGCGGGGGTGCGGTGGGCGCTTAAAATGTGGGCCTCATAGGGGATGCCAAACTCCTCCAGCTGGGCGCAGGCCCCTTTGACCACGGGCCAGTCGGAGTCCGAGCCCATGATAACGGCGACTTTTTTCATTGTAAATCCTCCTCATGATGTAAAAAAGAAAAGAAACAGGCCGCCACACAGATGCGGGCAGCCTGCTTTGCTCAGTCGGCGCGTTTGGACACAATGAGGCCACGGAGACGAAAATCCCAACGGACACGGCTGAGACGAACCATGACAGCCACCTCATTTCCCAAACAGTAATTCTATTTTAGCGGAGGAAAATGGAGAAATCAAGAGCCAGTATTATTTTTGTAGGCTTGTACGATTCTCCGGGGGCGAGGAACCCAAATCATGTCAAAACAGCCCGGTTGCCTCCAAAATATTGGACACCTGGGCGGCCCGGTTTCCCCAGGAGGACTGCTGGGCGAAGGCCTGCCGCCGCCCAATGGCGGAGGGGCCCTCCGCCAGCGCGTCCCGGCAGGCGCGCAGAAAGCCCGGGCCGTCGTAGGCGCAGCGCACCAGCTGGGGAAGAAGGTCGGGGACGCCGGGATCGGTGACCGCGACCACGGGCTTTCCCGCGGCCAGATACTCGTAGATGACGGGGGAGATGACGTCGCTGCCCATTCGGTCCTGGCGGAGCAGGTCAAAGAGCAGGTCGCAGTGATAGAGATAGTCCGGCAGGTCCAGGGGCGTGACCGGCCCGGTGAGCACGATATTGTCCTGCCCCCGCAGCTGCTGGGCCGCCTGCTTTGTGGCCGGCCCCATGAGGACAAAGGTCCACTCCGGCCGGCGCGCGGCGGCGTGGAGCAGGGGCTGGAGGTCCACCTTGCCGGTGAGGCTGCCCACACGGCCCAGGACGGCGCGGCCCGGCAGGCGCTCCATGGCGGGGGGGAGGGCGTGCTCCTGCTGGAGAAAGAGCAGGGGGTTGACGCCGTTGGGGAGCAGGGCGATGTTGTCGTTGCAGGGAGACAGGCGCTTGATGAGGCCCGGAGAGGCGGCGAACACCACCTCGGCATGGCACGTCAAATCGCTCTCCAGCTCCAGATACGCCTCGTCCCAGAAGCGGTGGCAGTCGTACACCGCCCCGCGGTAGGCCAGCTTGTCCAGAAAGAGGGCGTGGATGGGGGCGGTGCACCAGAGCACAGGCTCTACAAAGCGGTGCTTGTCCATGATGCGCTGGACAAAGTCCGCCGCCCGGTCCAGCTTGCGGCGCTGAAGCAGGGGGTGCTCCTGGGGGCCGGGCAGGGGCGCGGGAAGGGTATAGGCCGTGATGTGGGCGCGTACCCGGCGGCCCTGCTCGGGCGCCGGCGCACCCCTGGGGGGAGCCGGCTCAAAAAACAGGATTTGAGCGTCGCTCAGCCGGGTGAGCAGCTGCTGGGTGCGGCTGGCTCGGGCCAGCCAGGGGGAATAGGACAGGCAGATAATTTGCTTCATGAGCGCGCACCTCTCGCACGGGCATTCAGTCGGCCAGCAGCTCAGCCGCCAGGGCGCTGTTGTTGTGCTCCAGGCGGATGAGGCGGACGGTTTTGTTCTCTAACGCGGCGCGGTCCTGCCCGCGGGCGATGGCGGCGTCCAGAAGGGAGCGGAGCCGGCTGGGGGTGAGCTGGTCCAGGTGAACGTACAGGTCCTGCTCCACGCAGTCCAAAAAGGCGCTGACCTTGGGGTCGTACACCACCCCCACCAGGGGAACGCCCCGGGCGGCGGCGAAGATAAGCGCGTGAAGGCGCATGGACAGCACCACGTCCATGCGGGCGGACAGGGCGATGGCCAGCCCGGAGCTGCCGCAGGGGGGCAGAATGGCGGACGGGGCCTTTTGGAGCAGCCGGGCCACCTGCTGGGCGGCGGCGGTGTCCAGCTTTCCCTCGATGGGGAGGAAGACGGGCAGCAGGCCGTAGCGCTCATAGACATAGTCGATGGCGCCGGCAAACACGGACAGCTTGTCCTCAAAGCCGGACCAGGGGCGCACGGTGACGCCCAGATAGCGCTGCCCCTCCCGGGGGCGCAGCCCCGCCTCCTCCAGCACCGCCTCCGCGGCCTGGGGAGAGGCGGCGGGCAGGGTGACGGCGGGGTCGGCCGCCAGCACGATGCGGGGCTTGGTCACGCCCAGGCGCTCCAGCTCCTCCTGGGAGGCGTGGTCCCGCAGGGTAATCACGTCCACGTTCCGGTCGATGATTTTCTGGGTGCGCCTGCGGTTGCGGGGGGACTGGATGGGGCCGATGCCGCAGCCGTACATCATCACCTTGCAGCCCAGGCGGCGGGCGGCGGACAGGGTGAACAGGTAAAACCACAAGGAGCGGTGGCTGGTCACGTCCTGGATGAGAGAGCCGCCCCCGTTGATGTACAGCCTGCACTTGGACATACGGCGGCAGAAGGCGGGGAAGTGGAAGGTGTACACAGCTCCCACCCGGTAGGCCAGGCGGGTCTGCTTAGGCTTTCGGGTCATGACCCACAGGGGCATATCCGGGTCGATGGCGCGCAGCTCGGCCAGCACGGCCTTGAGCACGGCCTCGTCCCCGGCGTTGTTCTGGCCGTAGGCGCCGCACAGCACCACCCCGTCCCGGCTGCGCTGCCGCCGGGTATGGCGGCGGAGAATGGTCTCGTAGATGTCCAGCTGGCGGCGGATGGTGCTCTGGATGGAGAATTCCGTCTTTCCCTTTTGCAGCAGCTGCTTTCCCAGGCGGCGGCGCAGACCGGGGTCTGCGGCCAGGGCGGCCAGGTGCCGTCCCAGGGCCTGGTGGTCCCGGGGCTGGAACAGCAGGCCGGTGACGTTGTGCTCGATGAGAAAGGGAATGCCGCCCACCTGAGTGGCCACGGTGGGCAGGGCGAACCGGGCTCCCTCGGTAAGGGCATAGGAGAAGGTCTCCGACAGGGAGGTGAGGGTGTTGATGTCCAGGGCGTTGTAAAAGCTGTCTGTGTCGGTCAGCCAGCCGGCGAAGCACACCTCCCGCGCCACGCCCAGCTCGGACGCCAAACGACGCAGCATCTCCTCCTCCGCGCCCTCGCCGGCGATGATAAGGCGCAGCTGGGGCTGCTCCTTGTGGGCGGCGGCGAAGCCCCGCAGCAGGGTGCTCATGTCCTTCACCGGGTTCAGGCGGGCGGCGATGCCCACAATTACGGCGTCCTCCGGCCAGTCCAGCCCCAGCTGGGAGAGAAACTCCCGGCGGCTGAGGGAGGGGGTCCGGGGGGTGTAGTCCAGGCCGTTGTAGATGGCGAACATCTGCTGGGGGTCAAAGCCACGGCGGATGAGCAAATCGCCCATGGCGTCGGACACGCCGATGCGGTAGGGAATGCGCCGCAGCGCCCAGGCGTTGAGATTGCCGTAGGTCAGCGCGGACAGGGGGCGGCCCATGTAGTCCAGCTTGGGGTCGGAGTGGACGGTGGTGACCACGGGCAGGCCGGTGGACTTTTTCAAAAGCGCGCCCATGAGATTGCCCCGGGCCCCGTGGCAGTGGATGATGTCATAGCCCTCCTGGGCGATTTTTTCCCGCAGGGGCTTCAGGGCGGCCAGGGGATTGCGGGTGGCAATCACGTCCACGCGGATGCCCAGCGCCCGGGCCTCCTGGGTGAAGGGGCCGTCGGTAAAGCACACCATGTCCGCCTGGATGTGCTCATTCAGCCCCTGAAGCAGGGAGTGGACGTGGGTTTTGGCGCCGCCGGTGTCTCCGCCGCTGATGAGATGGATGACTTTCATGGGGAAACCTCCAAAAACGCTTGCCTTTGGGCAGGCGATAGGGTAAAATCAAGGATACCAACATTATACATAGCTTGGACCGCCGGGTCAAGCGGGGAGGGAAATATGAAAAAAACATATGCGGCGGCCGCCGTCATACTGTTTCTTGCCGCCGCCGCGCTGTCCTATTTCCTGGGGTATCGTGCGGCCCGGAGAGAGTTGGAGGAGGAGAAGGCGGCGTTGGGACACGGCGCCCGGACGTTTTACGCGACGGTGACGCAGGTATATGAAAACGATTGCTTTGCCGTCAAGGGCATGGAGGTAAACGACCTCAATTTCAGAGGGGAGTTTACATTTGCGGTGAGGAAGGAGACCGACTGCCTGTGGATGGGGACGCAGCTCAGTCCCGCCGAACTGGAGGTAGGCGACAACATTTCGATTACCTTTACCGGGCCGGTTTTGGAAAGCAATCCGGCCCAGATACCGAACGTGACCGAGGTATGGCTGTTGGATGACGAGCCGTAACCGCGTTTTTGCGGGCCAAGCTCATGGGCGGCGCAGAATGCCGCCGGTTTCAATTTTTGATGGGAGGGATTTACTGTGCCGGAAGTCATTCAGCAGTTTGACGAGCAGGCGCTGGTGTGGATTGCGGAGCACGTGCGCAACGTGGTGCTGGATCCGTTTATGATGCTCTACACCCAGCTGGGCAACACGGGAATGCTGTTTATCGCCCTGGGGGTGGTGCTGCTGTTTTTTAAGCAGACCCGGAAGACGGGCGCGTCGGCGCTGTGCGCCATGCTGATTGGCCTTATTGTGGTGAACTTCACCATTAAGCCCCTGGTGTCCCGCCCGCGGCCATGGCTGGTGATAGAAAACTTTCGCAACTTGGTGCCCGAGGGCGACCCCAACTCCTTTCCGTCGGGCCACACCAACGCCGCGTTCGCCTTTGCCCTGGCGGTGTGCCTGTCCGCGCCGAAAAAATGGATGAAGATTGCGGCGGTGTGCGCCGCCATTGTGATGGGCCTGTCCCGGCTGTACGTGGGCGTCCACTTCCCCAGCGACGTGCTGGCGGGGGCGGCGATTGGGTCTCTGTGCGGCCTTGCCGGGGCGTGGGTGGTCAAGAAGGCGTGGGAGCGCCTGCCGAGCCGTCTGCAAGGTCAAGGATAACCGCCTGGGCCAGCAGCAGCCCCGCCGCCGCCGGCACCCACATGGCGCTGGCGGGGATGGAGCGCCGGCCGGGAGGGGGGGCCTCGTCCCCGTTCTCGGCGTTCCAGGGCAGCTCGGGGGAGAAGACCACCTGGTGGCGGGCAATGCCCCGGCGGCGCAGCTCCTTGCGCACCACCCGGGCCAGGGGACAGCCCTCGGTCTGGGAGATGTCGGCGATGCGAAGAAGCTGGGCGTCCCGCTTGTTGCCGGTGCCCAGGGCGGAGATGATGGGGATGCTTCGGGCGTGGGCAGTCTCAATCAGGTCCAGCTTGCAGCTGACCAGGTCGATGGCGTCCACAATGTAGTCGTACCGGGTTTGGAAAAACTCCTCCCGCCGGTCCGCCTCGTACCGGGCGGACAGGGGGCGGAGAATGCAGCCGGGGGCGATGTCAGACAAGCGCCGTGCGGTGGCCTGCGCCTTTTCCAGCCCTAAGGTGGAGTGCAGGGCGGCGCACTGCCGGTTGAGGTTGCTCACCGACACTATGTCCTGGTCGATGAGGGTCAGTTCGCCCACGCCGGAGCGGCACAGGGCCTCGGCGCACCAGCCGCCCACCCCGCCCAGGCCGAACACCGCCACGTGGCTGTGTCTCAGCCGGTCCAGGGCGGGAGCGCCCAGCAGCATCTGCGTGCGGATGAATTGTTCTTCCATGGTATGCACACTCCCAAAGAAAAGGGGCCGGATCAACCATCCGGCCCCTTGCGCTGTTGTTATTTGCCGATATAGTTGGCGCCGTCGGCCTGAGCGATTTCGTACTGCTCAGACAGCTCGTGGAGCCATTCGTGCTGGGCCTCGCCGGCCAGGGCGCTGCGCACGCTACCCATCCAGGCGGGCTCGTTGTCACCCACAAAATAAATCAGGTGATAGCCCCAATACTGGGGATTGTACTGGCTATGGGTACTGGCGTCGCCCTCGTGGCGGACGATGCCCACCTCGCCGGGCTGACGGGCGGCGTCAAACACCCAGTCGTTGAACTCGGTGACGAAGGAACCATCGCTGCGGCGCTCATACAGGCCGCCAGTGGTGCCGTCCCCGTCGTCGGACTTCTCGTTGGCCAGGGCGGCGAAGGAGTCCTCGGTCTTGGCGCCGCTCTCCCATTCAGCCTGGATGGCGTCAATCTGTTCCTTGGCGGCGGCCCAGGCCTCGTCGGTGGGGGCGGCGATGCTGCCATCCTCATTGGTGGTGGTCTCGGCCCGGATCAGAATGTGGCGCACGTCCCGGGTGGGCTGCTCCGAGAGATAGCGGCCGTGGAAGACCACCAGGTAGTAGCCGGAGGTGGAGTTCTCCACTACAGCGGCCTCATCCGCGCCCAGCTCCAGCAGCTGGTCCCGATAGATGGTGCTGATGGTTCCGGTGCCCACGGCGGTGACGTGGTCGCCGGAGCTGGAGGGGGAGAAGTGCTCGATGAGATGGGAAATCTCCTCGCCCTCATTGTACTCGGCCAGCGCCTGGGCGGCGTTGTTCTTCGCGTCCTCCAGGGCCTTCTCCTGCTTGGTTTTGACCATGGACTCGCTCAGGTCGTTGCCGTTGGCGTCCTTGGTGGTCACCTCGGCGGGGGTGAAGTAGAGGTAGGAGTACTCAAAGGTGTCCAGGGTGTCGGCGTGCTCGTCGCTGCCGTAGTAGTCCCGCAGCTCGTCCTGGGTGTAGCCGGCGGAAAACTCGTCGGTTTTGTCGTTCTGGAACAGCTCGGCCAGCAGGGAGCGGGTGGTCATCTCCTCAAAGAGGCCGGTGGACATATAGGGACCGTAGGCCGCCCGGAGATAGGCCGCGTAGCTGTACCCGTTGGAGGAAGCGGCGGACTTGACGGAGGAGACGGTGCTGTCCAGGCTGTCCTTTACGTCCGCGCTGGTGTAGCCGGCGGCGACGGCCGCTTCGTACAGGGCCAACTCCTGCTGGGCGGAGGTCAGAGCCTCCTCCAGAAACTGGTCCCGCCAGGTGACGTTGTTGGCCGCGTCGGCAAACTGCTCGTCGTCGGCAACGGAGGAGTCAAAGGAGGAGCCTATATAGGGGCCGTAGGCGCCGTAATAGTTGCGGGTGCCGTAATAATAATAGCTCAACTCCGCAACGGTGAGCTTGCTGCCGCCCAGGGTGGCGGCGGTGGCCCGGCCCTGGAAGAAGCCGGAGTTCCAAATGAGCAGAGCGGCGACCGCGGCGGCCGCCACGACGCCAATGATGGTATAGGTGATGGTTTTGCGCTTGCGGGCGGCCTGCTCCTGCTGGGCCTGGACGGCCTTGTCAGAGGGTCCGGCGCCCTGACGCTGCTTTTTCTCTCTGGATGCGCTCATGGTATAATCAATCCTCTCAGTGTTCAATGATGGGTGCGGGAAGGGACAAAAGGCACACCCGCGCTGTGCGCTGTGGAGATATGACGGTCAATCACGCCCTGTTATATCAACAACAAGTATCTCCAGATTTTGCGCCCTTGTGTATCGGCCCGGCGCAAAGCGGCAGTTATTTTCAGGAATAATTGCCGCAACGGGTATTATAGCATGGGAGCGCCGATGTTGCAAGGGAAAAATCGTTTGCTGAAAAATATCTGAAAAATTGTAGCTGAAAAAGGCGGAAGGGGGGCCCTTCCGCCTTTTTTAATCAGAAAACCCCCGCCATGGCCGTGCCGCCCCGTTAAAAACCTGCACGAAAATGCAGGTGGGTCGCCTCCGCGCAGCTTTACCGCTTCCAACGTCCAGACACCTCCGGAGAGGGCCGGGAGGCCTGCGAACCGCAGCGCGAGGGGGCGTCCCGTTTCAAAAATGTGGGTTTTAAAAGAGCGGACACGTAGTTAGAACCTGGCAGGGGTAAAATCAATGCGTCCGAGCCGTCGCGCACAGCGGGCTAACTCCGAAGCGCAGGGAAAACCGGGAGGGGGCCGGAGGCCCCGGAGCGGTTTTTCCGAAGTCGGAGGAGTTAGAACCGCGTCGTGCGCAGGCGAGGCGTAGAACCAGAAGTGCGTCCGAGCCGTCGCGAGCCGCGCGGATGGAGCGGATTACTCCTCCTCATCCTCGTCCGCGAACAGCTCCTCCATGAACTTCTCATATACCTCGTTGAGCTCCTGCTCGTCGTCGATGTCGGCCAGCAGCTGCTCGCCGTCCTGCTCGATGACGCGCAGCAGAATCAGCCCGAAGTCTTCGTCGTCCTCGTCCATGTCGGCGGGGACAAAGGCCATATATTCGCCGCCCTTGTATTCAAGGGTGCCCAGATGCTCCAATTCAAATTCATTGCCGTCGTCGTCGGTGACGCTGACGAAATCAGGTCCGTACTCCTCGCTCATTATGCTATGCCTCCCGATGGATTTTGGATTCAGCTTCCCGTATCTGAGTTTCTATTGTAACGGCTGCAAAGGAAAAAAGCAAGAGGAATCACAAAAAATCCGGGGGAAAATACGCTGGAGGCGGCCGTGTGCCCTGGGGTGGACAAATGGGACGGGCTGTGCTATAATATCCCTATTCTGCCGTGCGCGGACATGGCGGATAGAGAGAGGAACCCGCGCCTTGGCGCGCCCTGGCGCCCATGGCTTGAATACATCGGAGGGATCTCAATGTCAGCGACAAACCAAAACTATCCCGCCCCTCAGCGCGAGCCCCAGCCGGGCGGTGAGCGGGAAGCGCCCCGCGCCAAGCCCAAGGGCCGCAAGAGACGCCGCCGCCCCGTGATTGTAACGGTCATTATCCGCCTGTTTCAAATCATCGGCACCCTGCTGCTGGTGGGCATTGTCACCGGCTCCTTTTTAATCTGCTACGCGGCCGTTTACGTGAAGACGGTGGTGATGCCCAAGACCAATCTGGACCTGTCCGCCTACACCATGAACGAAAACTCGGTCATCTATTACCAGGACAAAGAGACCAACCAGCTGATCGAGCTGCAAACCCTGATAGGCAACGAAAACCGGGAGCTTGTGGATTACAAGGACATCCCGGAGGACCTTATCAACGCCATTGTGGCCATTGAGGACAAGCGGTTCTGGACGCACCAGGGCGTGGACTGGAAGCGCACGGGAGCCGGCCTTATCTATATGTTCACCGGGCACAGCATCCAGGGCGGCTCCACCATCACCCAGCAGCTGATTAAAAATCTCACGGAATACGACGACGTCACCGTTACGAGAAAGATTCTGGAGATTTTCACCGCGCTGGAGCTGGAAAACAACTATCAAAAAGAGGAGATTCTGGGGACTTACCTGAACTATATCTATTTGGGCAACGGCTGTCATGGGGTGCAGGCCGCGGCCAAGTACTATTTCGGCAAGGACGTCTCCCAGCTGACCCTGGCCGAGTGCGCCAGCCTGGCCGGCATCACCAACAATCCGTCCCTCTACGCCCCCTACGGCGTGGTGGACGTGGTGCGCTACCAGTGCCAGAATTCGGAGTGCAAGCTCTACTCCCTCACCAAAGACGACGTGTGCGAGTACTGCGGGGCGGAGAACTCCTATGACAACGGCACGGTGTGGACCAACCGGGAGTTCAACAAGGCCCGGCAGGAGACCATTCTGGCGGAGATGGCCAAGGTGGACGAAAAGGTGCGGCCCGTGCCCTATATCACCGAGGCGGAGCGGGACGCCGCCATTGCCCAGCCCCTGGTGTTTACCCGGGACAAGCAGAACGCTCCGGCCGACCCGGACAATCCCGACCAGGCCGACGTCAAGGACACCGCGCCCTCCGCGCTCTACTCCTGGTATGTGGAGGCGGTGATTGACGAGGCGCTGACAATTCTGAAGAACCAGTTCTCCCTCAGCGACAAGGCGGCCGCCCAGCGGGTGTTCAGCGGCGGGCTGCGCATCATCGTGCCCTACGACCCGGAGATTCAGGCGGCGGTGGACGAGATATACAACAACCGGGAGAATCTGGACCAGGTTTCCAGGACGGGCCAGCGCCTGGCCTCCGCCATCACCGTGATTGACAACTCCACCGGCTATGTGGTGGCGGTGGGGAACACCATGGAAAAGACGGTGAACCGGGGGCTCAATATGGCGGTGCACTCCAAGCGCCAGCCGGGTTCGTCCATCAAGCCCCTGTCCGTCTACTCCCCGGCGCTGGAGATGGGGCTTATCACCCCGGCGTCCGTGTTTGACGATAATCCCTTCCTGCTGGACGGCAAGGTGTGGCCCACCAACGCGCCGGCGGTGTATAAGGGCCTGACCACCGTTTTGGACGCGGTGACCCGGTCGGTGAACACGGTGGCCGTGCGGGTGCTGGACCAGGTGACGCCCCAGGAGTCCTTCAATTATATGACCGAGCGGTATGGCTTTACCTCCCTGGAAGCCTACCGGCTTACCAGCAACGGGGAGGTGCTTTCGGACATCAACCGAAGCCCCCTGGCCCTGGGCGGCTTGACCAAGGGCGTGTCCACTTATGAGATGGCGGCGGCCTACGCCACCTTCCCCCGCGACGGGGCCTTTACGCCGGCCACCACCGTGCTGGAAATTCAGGACGCCGACGGCAGGGTGATTGTGGACAACAGGCCGGCCACAAAATTCGTCATCGAGAGCAAGACCTCCTATTATATCAACTCCATGCTCACCAACGCGGTGAACAGCGGAACGGGCTATAACGCCCGCATTTCCGGCCAGACGGTGGCGGGCAAGACGGGCACCACCAACGACTGGTACGACCTGTGGTTCTGCGGGTACACCTCCTACTACACCGCCGCGGTGTGGACGGGCTACCCGGACTATAACGAGGTCATCAACCAAACGGGGTACAATCCCTCGGTGACGCTGTGGCAGAAGGTGATGTCCATCATCCACCAGGAGAAGGAAAACCAGGCGTTCGGCCTGCCCGAGGGGCTGAGCCTGAGTTCCTACAGCGTGTGCATGGACTGCGGCAAGCTGTCCACGGCGGACTGCGAAAGCGACGTGCGGGGCAGCAGGGCGCAGACCTTCCGGCTGGTGAGCGGCGACGGGCCAAGGGACTACTGCACGTGCCACGTTCCCGTTACCATCTGCACGGCAAGCCCCATCACCACCGCGAATGGAACGGAGACGGGGGCCTATCATCAGGCGGGAGAGTTCTGCCCGGAGGAGAGCGTCAAGCAGGTCACCATGGTGAATTTCCAGCGGGAGATGGCGCGGGATTCCCTGTCGATTGGGGACCAGTACGCGCTGGTCGGCCTGTACGACCACCTGGACAATCCGTACTGCGCGGTTCACACCGTTCCTGTTGAGCCCAGCGAACCGGTGGAACCCAGCGAGCCGGTGGACCCGTTCGACCCCTTCAATCCCATCAATCCAAGTCCTTCCCCGGGTATCACCGACTGGCCCTTCGTGGACCCCACGGCGGAGCCCACCCAGGACCCCTTTGTGCCGCCCACGGCGGAGCCCAGTTATGACCCGTTCCTTCCGCCCATTGTGGAGCCCACGCCGGAGCAGCCGTATATTCCGGCGGGAGATGAGAATAACTGGTGGCAGCCATGACGAAAGCCGCCCGCAGAACATTCTGCGGGCGGCTTTATTTGGGGGCGGGCCGGGGAATACTGCGATTGTACCGAAGAATGGCGGCGGGAGGGAGAAAGGTTTGGCGAAAAAGGCGGGAGGTTTGGAATTGCGCCGCGTCCGCGACTGTGTTACAATAGACCACAGCAGAAAGACAGTGAGGGACGCTGGAGCATAAGATGGGGAGGATGGATGCAATGGGACAGACACAGCAGCCGAAGTATTTTATTGTGGAGTCTACTGTGCTGCCGGAGATTTATTTGAAAGTGGCCCAGGCCAAACGGCTGCTGGAGACCGGCCAGGAGCAGACGGTAAACGCCGCCGCCCGCCGGGCGGGCATCAGCCGCAGCGCGTTTTATAAGTATAAGGACGCCGTTCGGCCCTTTGAGGATATGCTCCACGGGCGGATTGTCACCATCCAGATTCTTCTGCGCAATGAGCGGGGGGCGCTGTCCTCGGTGCTCAATCTGCTGGCGGACCGGGGGGGGAACGTGCTCACCATCAACCAGGCCATCCCCGGCGGGGGCGCGGCGGCGGTGACGGTGGGATTGGAGACCAGCGGACTGTCCGCGGGATTGGAGGAGCTGCTGTGCGCGCTACGGGAGCGGCCCGAGGTAATCCGCTGCGAGGTTCCGGCGGGTTAGTTCCTTTTTCTCGAGAGAAAAAGGGCCGTGCGCCGGGTGAAAGGAATGACAAATATTATGGTAAATGTGGCAGTTTTGGGCTTTGGTACCGTGGGCTCCGGCGTAGCGGAGGTGCTCACCGGCCATGAGGACAGCATTGAGCGCAAGGCGGACGGACTGATTCGCCTGAAATATATTCTGGATGTGCGGGAGTTTCCGGACAGCCCCTTTGCGGACCGGTTTGTAAAAGACTTCGCCGTGATTGAGCGCGACCCCGAGGTAGACATCGTGGTGGAGACCATCGGCGGCGCCGGGGTGGCGCTGGACTTTACCCGCCGCGCCCTGGAGGCGGGCAAGAGCGTGGTCACCTCCAACAAGGAGCTGGTGGCGACAAAGGGGTACGAGCTGACCCAGCTGGCCAAGGAAAAGGGGGTATGCTACCTCTTTGAGGCCAGCGTGGGCGGGGGCATTCCCATCATCCGGCCCCTGTCTCAGTGCCTGGCGGCCAACGAAATCCTGGAAATCTACGGAATTTTGAACGGCACCACCAATTATATCCTCACCCGGATGATTCGGGCGGGGCTGAGCTTTGACGCGGCGCTGCGGGAGGCCCAGGAGAAGGGCTACGCGGAGCGGGACCCCTCCGCCGATGTGGAGGGGCACGACGCCTGCCGGAAGATATGCATTCTGGCCGCCATCGCCTTTGGGCGGCACATCTATCCCAATCAGGTGCCTACCCAGGGAATTACGGGAGTGACCCTGGCGGATGTGGATTATGCGGAGAGCGCGGGCAAAAAAATCAAGCTGCTGGGCCGGGCCATCCGAATGGAGGACGGACGGGTGTGCGCCTATGTGGCGCCCCATTTGGTGGACCAATCCGACCCGCTGGCTGGGGTGGAGGACGTGTTCAACGCCATCTCCGTGCGGGGGGACGCCATCGGCGACGTGATGTTCTACGGCCGGGGCGCAGGCAAGCTGCCCACCGCCTCCGCCGTTGTGGCGGACGTGATTGACGTGGCGCGCAATATGGGCCGCCGCCGGGCGCTGTTCTGGGAGCCGGGGAGCGAGGACGCGGTGTGCGGCGCGGAGGCGCTGACCAGCCGGTGGTACGTGCGGGCAAAGGCGTCCGCCGACGCGCTGCGCAGGGCGCTGCCGGGGTGCAAGCTGCTGGCCCGCCGGGAGAGCGGCGGGGG
>CAQCFX010000004.1:0-1829 GCA_948766235.1 uncultured Oscillospiraceae bacterium
TCCACCCCCAGATAGGTGCTGGTCCGCACCGTTTCCGCCGTCCCCCCGTCTCCGTCTAAAAAGGTGATGGAGCGCAGCGTGGTCACCGTGCAGCGGAGATAGTTGTGCTCGTCCAGGGACCGGCCCAAGAACTCAAACCAATAGCTTGAGGTGTCCCAGACCAAGGCGGGCCTGCCCTGCCAGACGGCGATGGGCTGCTCCACCGGCTCGTTCTCCGGGCCGAGGCCCTGGGACAGCTCCTCCGCCAGGTCCGCCCCGGCCGAACCCCCGGGCCGCGGCCCCAAGGAGGGCATATAGACCAGGATGCGCTCCCCATCCCCTAAAGTGAGGAGTTTTATCTGGGGCAAAACCGCCGCTACAAGCAGAAGAATGACGAAAAGCACACTGAAAAGCACCTTTACGCTCTTTTTCATCTTCTTCACCCCCGGTACGATGGCGCTACATATAATAGTATTATATCATACCGCCCGACCCATGGCAAGCCGTTCCTCTTTCCCCCTTGACAAATTCCGCCTGGGGTCTTATAATAAAAATAGTTCAAAATAGAACAAAAAGGAGGCGCGTCATGTTTGAGGTTTTCTGGGACAGCCTGCTCGCCTTTAAAAAGCGCTACGACCAGGCCCTGGACCCGGTGGCCCAGGATTGCGGGCTGACCCGAATGGAGCTGGACTTGCTGCTGTTTCTCCACAACAACCCGGAGCGCAACACCGCCGCGCAGGCGGTGCGCCTGCGGCGGTGGAGCAAGTCTCACGTGTCGGCGGCGGCCCGCGCCCTGGAGGAAAAGGGCCTGCTGGCGGCCAGCCACCCGCCGGGAAACCGGAAAACCCTGTGTCTCACCCCCCTGCCCGCCGCCGGGGACATCATCCGCCGGGGGAGGCAGGCCCAGAGCAGCTTTGCCGCCGCGCTGAACCGGGGCGTCACCCCGGAGGAGCTGCGGCTGATGGCGCAGATCGCGCAAAAAATTGCCCGGAACCTCCGGGATTATGAGGAGAAGTGAGAAAACACTATGTTTACATTCATCATTTGTTTCCTGGCTGGAATCGGCGCGGGCCTGGGCACCGGCTTCGCCGGCATGAGCGCCGCCGCCGTCATCAGCCCCATGCTGATCACCTTCCTCCACGTGGAGCCCTATGAGGCGGTGGGCATCGCTTTGGCCAGCGATGTGCTGGCCAGCGCCGTGTCCGCCTATACCTACCACAAGAACAAGAACCTGGACGTGAAAAACGGCCTGGTGATGATGGCCGCGGTGCTGGTGTTCACCCTGGTGGGCAGCTGGGTGTCCAGCCTGGTCCCCGCCACCACCATGGGGGGCTTTTCCACCTTTATGACGCTGATTCTGGGCATTAAATTCATCGTCAAGCCCGTGATGACCACCAAGGAATCCATGGCGGCGGTGGACCCCAAAAAGCGGGTCGTCCAGTCCATCGTGTGCGGCGTGGCCATCGGCTTCATCTGCGGCTTCGTGGGGGCCGGCGGCGGCATGATGATGCTGCTCATCCTCACCACCGTGCTGGGGTACGAGCTGAAAACCGCCGTGGGCACCAGCGTGTTCATCATGGCCTTCACCGCCTTCACCGGGGCGGCCAGCCACTTCGCCATCGGCGGTATGCCCGATCCGCTGACGCTGGTGCTGTGCGTGCTGTCCACCCTGCTGTGGGCCCGGATTGCCGCCCGGTTCGCCAACAAGGCCAGCCCCATCGTCCTCAACCGGGCCACCGGCGCGGTGCTGGTGATATTGGGCGCGGCCATCCTGATTTTTAACTTTTTCACCTGAAGCTTGCACCGAAACAGGCAACCGCCCCCACGTTTCCACATGGGGGCGGCTGTCG
>CAQCFX010000004.1:1841-64610 GCA_948766235.1 uncultured Oscillospiraceae bacterium
CGTTTTGTCTTGAGAATGCGCCGGACACGCCCGCCGCCCGGACGGGCGGATGCGGATCCGGCTCAGTCCAAAGCCAGAGAGGCGGCCAAAAGCTGTTTGGTGTAGGGGTGGCGGGGATGGTCGTAGAGCTCGTCCACGTCCCCCTCCTCCACAATCTCGCCGCCGGTCATCACGGCCACCCGGTCGCACAGCTGATAGACCACTGCCAAATCGTGGGAGATAAACAGGTAGGACAGGCCCAGCCGCTCCTTTAAATCGGCCAGCAGCCGCAGCACCTGGGCCTGAAGGGTCACGTCCAGGGCGGACACCGGCTCGTCCAGCACGATCAGCTTGCTGCCCTGGATGAGGGCGGCGGCGATGGCCACCCGCTGGCGCTGTCCGCCGGACAGCTGGGCGGGTTTTCGGTTCAGGTGCTCCTTTTCCAGCCCCACCAGGGGCAGAAACTCCTCCACCTCCCGGCGGCGGGCGCGGTCCCGCACCCCGGCGGCCCGGAGGGGTTCCTCCAAAATCCAGCCCACCGTTTTGGCCGGATTCAGCGAGCCATAGGGGTCCTGGAACACCATTTGGGGCCGGGGGCTGTTCACCGTCAGCGTGCCGGTGACGTCCGTCACCATTCCCAGCACGCACTTGGCCAGGGTGGACTTGCCTGAGCCGGACTCGCCCACAATGCCCAGCACCTCGCCGGGGGCCAGCTCCAGGGACACGTTCCGAAGCACCTGCTTTCTCTCTCTGCCCCGCCCGTACCAGCTGCTCAAGCCGCTGATACGCACCATGGGTTCAGACATCCGCGTCCCCTCCCCTCAGCTTTTTTCTGGCGGGCCGGGAGGCAATGAGCAGGCGGGTGTAGTCCTCCCTGGGGTGGTAGAATACCTGGTCCACCGGCCCGGATTCCACAACTTTGCCCTGCTTCATCACCACCACCCGGCTGCACAGCGCCTTTACCACGCCCAAATCGTGGGAAATGAACAAAATGGCGGTGTCCTCCCGGCGGTTCACGTCCTTCAGCGTCTCCAAAATCTGGGCCTGGATGGTCACGTCCAGCGCTGTGGTGGGCTCGTCTGCAATGAGCAGGCGGGGCCGCAGCACCAGCGCCGCGGCAATCATCACCCGCTGGCGCATCCCGCCGGACAGCTGGTGGGGATACTGCCGGTACAGCTTCTCCGGGTCGGGCAGGCCGGCCAGTGCCATGGCGTCAAGCGCCTCTGCCTTCCGCTGGGCGGAAGACAGGTGCTTTTCGTGAATGCGTAGCGACTCCTCCACCTGCTTTCCAATGCGCATGGTGGGGTTCAGGCTGGTCATAGGCTCCTGGAAGATGATGGACAAATCCCGGCCCTGGTACTGCCGCAGCTCCTCCCGGGACAGGTTTAGCAGGTCCGTGCCCTCAAAGAGGGCGCTGCCGCTCACCGACACCTGGGCGCGGCGAATCAGGCCCATCAGCGCGTGGGCGGTCATGGACTTGCCCGATCCGGACTCGCCCACAATGCCCACCACCTCCCCCCGGTCCATCTGGAGGGAGAATTTGTCCACGGCGGTGAAGGGCTGCTCCCGGTCGGTAAACACCACGGACAGGTCCCGAATGTCCAGCATCATGACGCCGCCCCCATTCTCTCCCGGATGCCCTCGCCCACCAGGCCCACGCCCAAAATCAGCAGCACCACCGCCAGCCCCGGAAACACCGTGCACCAGGGGAGGGTGAACAGGCTGCCCTGGGCGTCCTTGAGCATATAGCCCAGGCTGGGCTCGGTGGGGCTGACGCCTATCCCTAAGTAGCTCATGGACGCCTCCGCCAGCACCGCGTTGTTAAAGCCGATGGTCAGCCCCGACAGCAGGGTGGGCCAGATGTTGGGCAGGATGTGGACAAAAATAAGGCGCAAATCGCCCACCCCCATGAGCTGGGCGGAGCGCACAAAGTCCCGGTCCCGGTACTTGAGAAACTCCCCGCGCACCAGCCGGGCAAAGCTGGGGATGAACAGCACCCCCAGCGCCCCAATCACGTTATACCGCCCCGGCCCGGTGACCGCCAGCACCACCAAAGCCAGCAGCACGCTGGGAAAGGCGGCGATAGAGTCGCACAGGCGCATGATGAGCGCGTCCGCCGGGCCGCCGTAGTAGCCGCACAGCGCGCCCACCACAAGGCCGCACACCGCCCCCACGATGAGCACCGCCAAGGCGATGCTCAGGGTGGCGCCCGCCCCCTCCAGGGTGCGGGAGAGGACGTCCCGCCCATAGGCGTCGCAGCCAAAGAGGTGGGCGGCGCTGGGCGGGGCGTTCCGGGCCGCCGCGTTCATGGCGGAGGGCGCACAGGGGGTCCAGAAAAAGCCCACGGCGGTGAAGGCCAGCATACACGCCGTCAAGATAAGGCCGGTGGTGAGATACCAGTTCTTTTTTTTCATGGCCCTACCTCCCCTCAATGCGTGGGTCCATCACCCGGTAGAGCAGGTCGGCCAGGAAATTGCACCCCACCACCACCCCGGCCAGCAGCACCACAATGGCCTGCACCACCGGGTAGTCCCGGTTTCCAATGGAGGAGATGAGAATGCGGCCCAGGCCGGGTATGCCGAACACCTGCTCCACCACGATGGAGCCGGCCATGATGTCCCCGATGGCCATGGCCAGAAAGGTCACCACCGGAATCATGGCGTTGCGCAGCACGTGCCGGCGCAGCGCGGAGGCGCGGCTGTTCCCCTTGCTGTAGGCGGTGCGGATGTAGTCCTGGTCAAGCTCGGCCAGAATGGAACCGCGCAGCAGCTTCACCGTCATGGCGCTCTTGGGCAGGGCGATGGCCAGGGCGGGAAACACCAAGAAGCGCAGATGAGGCCCCAGCCCCTTTTCCAAGGGCACGTACTCCGGCTGAAACCAGTGGAGCACCAGGGCGAACAGGTACATCAGAGCGATGCCCAGCACAAAGTTGGGCACCGACATGGTGAGCTGGGTGAGCACCGTGATGATTCGGTCCACAATCCCGCCGGGACGGCGGGCGGCAATCAGCCCCAAAGGCAGGGAGATGGCCGCGATGAGCACAAAGGCCACCCCCGCCAGCATCAACGTGACCCCTATCTTATCCGACAGCAGCTGGGCCACCGTCATATCATACTTGTAGGACCGGCCGAAATCGCCGGTGACAAAAGCCGTCAGCCAGTTTAAGTACCGCTGCCAGACGGGCAGGTCCAGCCCCATCTGGGCGCGGAAGGTGGCAATCTGCTCGTCGGTGGCCTCAATGCCCAGCACCGAGCCGGTGGGGTCGCCGGGGATGACGGAAAAGGCCGTAAAGGCCAGCACGCTCACCAGCAGCAGGGTGCCGATGAGCAGCCCCAGCCGCTTCAGCAGGGCTTTTCCCATGACACAGCCGCCCTCCTTTCCTTGAGAAAAAGGAGCAGAGCCGCCGCAGGCGGTCCTGCCCCTTTTCATACGTTATTTGCGGCTCACCGCCGCCATGTCAATCACATAGGTGCGATAGAAGGTGAACCCGTCCAGCGCCGGATTCATGGCCACCAGCTCGCAGGCGTCCTGAATCCACAGGCTGGCCGCTTTTTCGTTCAGAATCTCCTGAGCCCGCTTATAAAGGGCAGTCTGCTCCGTGTCGTCGGTGGAGGCCATGGCGCGGGCCATCACGTCGTCGTACTCCTCGTCCTGGAAGGCGATGAAGTTCTTGCGGTTGTCGCTCATGTAGCGCACCAGCATCTCCCGGGCGGTCATGTCGTCCGCGGCGATGCCGCACACCGTGGACTGGTAGTTCCGGCCCCGGTACACATCGTCCACCCAGGTCTGCCACTCCACGGGAAGAAGCTCGGCGGTGATGCCCACCGCCTTGAGCTGCTCGATGAGCACCATGGCGGTGTCCATGTGCTGGGCGTAGTTGGACGGGGCGGTGATGGTCATGCTGAATCCGTCGGGATAGCCCGCCTGGGCCAGCAGCTCCTTGGCCTTTTCCACGTCCTTCTGATAGTTTTCCGCCAGCTCGGGCATGAAATACTTGGTCTGGGCCGGGTACATACTGGTGCCCGTGGCCACCCCCGCGCCGGAGCACACAAACTCAATAATCTCGTCCACGTCGATGGCGTAGTACATGGCCTGGCGCACCAGCTCGTTGTCGAAGGGCTCCACCGCGTTATTGAGGTACAGCGCCTGGACGATGTTCATGGTGTTTTGATGGACGGTGAAATCCTTCTCCACCTCGCTCAGCAGGGTGTTGGGCAGATGGACCACCATGTCCAGCGTGCCGCCCTTCAGGCCAATCACCAGGGAGTTCACGTCCGGGATAATCTTAAAGGTCACTTTATCCAGCTTGGCGGCCTTCTCCTGGTTCCAGTAGCCGTCGTACTTTTCCATCACCAGGTTGTCCTGGGGCGCGTAGGACACGAAGCGGAACGGCCCGGTGCCCACCATGGTCTCGGTGATGGAGGGGCCGGAGCCCTGGGGAATCACGGGGGAGGTGAGGGCGTTGATGAACTCCGTGCTGGGCTCGGCCAGGGTGATGGTCACGTGGCGCTCGTCCGCGGCCTCAATGCCGGTGACATTAGAAAACGCCGAGACCAGAGGCGTTCCATCGTTCTCCGATCCGGCGCAGCGTTCCAGGGAATAGACCACATCCTCTACCGTAACCGGCTCCCCATTGTGGAACGTCACGCCTTCCCGCAGAGTGAAGGTGTACGTCATACCGTCCTCAGAGAGCTCATAGTCACTGGCGACGGCCGGAGTTACCGAACCGTCGGGGCTGGCCTTCACCAGTCCCTCGAAGATGTTGAACAATACCTCGCGCACCCCCGCCGTTGCGGCCAGCTGGGGGTCAAGGTTGCTCAAATCCTGTGCGATACCTACCGTGACTGAGTTCCCTTCGGGTAACTCGCCCGATTGTGCAGCGGACGCCTCGCTCCCGCTGTTACTCACATCCCCAGAGGGGGCGGATGTGGGCTCCGTGCCTCCTGTACATCCGTACAGTGAAGCCGGCAGCATGGCGATGGCGACCAGCAGCAAAAGGGCCCGTTTGACAAACTTGGGCATTTTGCTTCTTCCTTTCCTTTACTGCATTTCTCGCAACCGTTATATTCAGTTGTCAGGGACATTGTAACACATCGGGCCGAAATTGCAAGAGGCAATTTCGGCCCGACGGCGCTGTCTTATCCCGCTTGTCTATCCTCTGCGCAGTGCTGGGCGCAGCTGGCGCAGCTGTGGGAGCAGGACCACAGCCTTTCCGCCGTCTCGTCCCACGCCTGGGCGTAGCCGTCGCATTTGCCGCACAAGTGCTCCACGGACTCCGGGGACTGAAGGTCGGTGGACTTGGCCCCGGTGCGCGCCACCATCTCCCGCAGCTTCTCCGGGTTCTCCAGCATGGGGCAGGGCTTCAGGTGGTTGTCGTTGAAGGGCTGGCCATCGTGATAGGCCATGAACATGGGGGAGCGCAGACAGTCCAGCAGGGACTTTTCCCGGATATTGCAGTCGGAGTAGTGGGCAAACACACAGGGGTCCACGTCCCCGTTGGCGTTGATGTGCAGATAGCGCCGGCCCCCGGCGATGCAGCCGCCCACGTACTCCCCGTCGTTCTGGAAGTCAATGACAAACAGGGGCTTTGTTTTCCGATAGGCCCGGATGCGGTCGTACATCTGCTCGCGCTGCTCCGGGGAGGGCATCAGCTCGGTTGCGGCGTCGTTGCCCACGGGCATATAGTGGAAGTACCAGGTGAACTTGGCCCCCCACTCAATGAGCTGGTCCACAAACTCCTCGGAGCTGATGGAGTCCAGGTTGGCGCTGGTATAGCAGCAGGAGGTGCCGAAGGGCAGCTGGTGCGCCTTCAAAATCTCCATGGCCTTCCGCACCTTTTGGAACACGCCGTCCCCCCGGCGGTCGTCGGTGGCTGCCTCAAAGCCCTCCACGCTGATGGCGGGGACAAAGTTTTTCACCCGCAGCATCTGCTGGGCAAAGTCCTCGTCGATGAGGGTGGCGTTGGTGAAGCAGAGGAACTCACAGTCGCTGTGCTTGTTGCACAGGGCAATCAGGTCGTCCTTGCGCACCATGGGCTCGCCGCCGGTGTAGATGTAAATGTACACCCCCAGCTTCTTGCCCTGGGTGATAATCCCGTCAATCTCATCAAAGGTGAGGTTGAGCTTGTTGCCGTATTCCGCCGCCCAGCAGCCGGTGCAGTGCAGGTTGCAGGCGGAGGTGGGGTCCAGCAGAATGGCCCAGGGGATGTTGCAGCCGTAGCGCTCCCGGGCCTCCTCCTGGATGCCCCAGCCAATCAGGTTGCCGTTGAGCATGAAGTTCTCGAAAAAGGTCTTGCGCACCTCGCCGTCGATGTCCGTCCACATGGAGCGAATCAGCTGGTACCAGTTGTTGTCCGGGCTTTCAATCACCCTGCGGAAGGCGGCGCGCTGGTCGGGAAAGCTGTTGGGTCCGTCTCCGGCGAACCGGTCCACCCAGTCCATCAGCCTGGGGATATTGGCGTCCGGGTCCTTGTCCAGATAGCCGTACAGGGCGCGAAAGCCCGCCCGCTTCACACTGTTCATCATGGTCATATGTCACACGTTCCTTTCTGTCTTTTGAGGTCTGCCCCTTGGGTATATGGGTTATGATAGCCGCCAAATGTGTCCGGCGCGCTGCCGTTTCGTTTGCGCCGCGTTAAACCGGCGCTCCGCCGCTGACAGCGCTATCTTACCCCCCGCCGCCGCCATGTTCCATAGACAAAAAAGAGGGCCCTGTCAAAACTCTGACAGGGCCCTCTCACTGTAAAATTTTGTCGAATCAGGGCGCTTCCCGCCCCGTCCCCCTCACTGCCGGTTCTTCTGGGCCAGCCGCTCCAGGGTGTAGTCCAGGCTGCCCTCCATGATGATATAAAAGTCATCCAGCCGGTCGATGGCGCTGGAGGGCATGCCCCGCTCCACCCAGCTGAGCACAATGCTGGCCAGCCCCTGGGTGAGAAGCCCGGTCATAAAGCCAATCTGGTCCTCCGTCACGTGATGGCGCTGGGCGGCCAGCCGGGTGCGGGCCTCCACCAGGGGCGCGGCCCACCGGCGCACATGGCTCTCCACATAGCTGCGCTCATAGGCCCGGTATACGTTGAGCACCAGGGTCCGGTTCTCCCGCAGCATGGTCAGGGTCCGCTCCAGCACCGTGCGCCACTCCTCCGGGCGGGCCACCCCCAGCTCCTCCAGCAGCTGCTGGATGGCGTAGTCCACCACCCCGTACAAATCCGAAAAATGGTAGTAAAACGCCTGCCGGGAGATACCGCATTTCTCCACCAGCTCGGTGACGGTGATGTCGTCCAGCCGACTGCTTTGCAGCAGCTGGGCCAGCGTTGTCATAATCTCAATTTTGGTCGATTTCGCCATGCTTCAGCACCTTCCACAGCATTTACGCAGAATTATACCGGGTTTGACCGCGGTTCGCAAGGGCCGCTCTTTTGACACTTTATTCATTTTGTCAAAGAATAATTGCCTCCCTTCCGCGGCACACTGACAGGGCATCTAACCTTTTATCCAAAGCGGAGGGACGCGCCATGAAGCAGCACAAGAGCAAAACCCTGTGGTACGCCCTGGCGGGGGCGTGTGCCGGCGTGGTCAACGGCTTTTTCGGCGGGGGCGGCGGCATGGCCCTGGTGCCCATGCTGGCGGGAAAGTGCGGCCTGGACCAGCGAAAGGCCTTCGCCACGTCGGTGGCAGTCATCGCGCCGCTGTGCGCTTTGTCCGCGGGCATCTACTACTTCCGGGGAGACCTGGACCTGGCCGCCGCCCTGCCCTATCTGGCGGGGGGACTGGCCGGCGGCTGGGTGGGCGGAAAGGTGTTCCAAAAGGTCTCTATGGTGTGGCTGCGCCGGGGCTTTGCCCTGCTGCTGCTCTACGGCGGGGTGAAGGCGTTTCTATGATGGACTTTTTTCTCGCCGCCCTGGCCGGGGCGGTCACCGGGGTGCTCTCCGGCTTTGGGGTGGGGGGCGGCTCGCTGCTGCTCATCTATATGACCAGCTTTGCCGGGCTGGCCCAGAACCTGGCCCAGGGCATCAACCTGCTCTACTTTCTCCCCACCGCGGGGGCGGCCCTCCCCGCCCACTTCAAAAACGGCGTGGTGGAGAAAAAGGCCCTCCTGCCCGCCATCACCGCGGGGCTTGTGTGCTCCGCCCTGGCCGCCCGGGCGGCCACCACCCTGGACGTGGAGGTGCTGCGCAAATGTTTCGGCGGCTTTCTCATCGTCATCGGCCTGCGGGAGCTGTTTCGCAAGGGATAATTTTCCTTGCCTTTCCCGCGCCGCCGTGCTAAGATAGTCTCTGCCGGACGGACCCTGCGGTTCGTCCGGCAGAGTTTACGTAAGGAGCGCTGCGCTATGAACCCCATTCTCTTTACCATTCTGCTCACCGCCGTCACCGGCGTGGGGGGGCTGGCCCTGGGCGGCGCGCTGGCCGCCCTCATCAAACGGGAATCCCCCCGGGGGACCAGTTTGATGCTCAGCTTCACCGCGGGGCTGATGCTGGCCATTGTGGCCCTGGACATGGTGCCCGAGGCCATCGAGGCCGCCCCCTGGCTGCCCATGACGCCGCTGGTGCTGGTGGCGGGCTTTCTGCTCACCTACCTGCTCAACTGCTGGATTGACAAAAGCGCCCACCACGAGGACAAAAGCAACCCCCACCACTGCGCCTGCGGCCACCACGACCTGCACACCGCCGGCATTGTGCTGGCCGCGGCGGTGGCGCTGCATAACGTGCCGGTGGGCATGGCGGTGGGGGCCTCGGTGGCGGTGCAGGGCATCTGCCT
Organism: uncultured Oscillospiraceae bacterium; assembly: GCA_948766235.1. Classification (GTDB taxonomy): domain Bacteria; phylum Bacillota; class Clostridia; order Oscillospirales; family Oscillospiraceae; genus Enterenecus. Next base: position 10,577 of record CAQCFX010000004.1, read on the forward strand.
GGCCAGCGTGCTGGCCGCCGTCACCATCGGCCTGCACAACATCCCCGAGGGGATGAGCATCGCCATTCCCCTGCTCCACGACGGGTCCAAAACCGTGTCCGCCATCGCCGTGGCGGCGCTGAGCGGCCTGCCCACGGTGCTGGGGGCGTTGGCGGGCTATTTCGTGGGCAGCCAAACCCCCGCCGCCCTGGCCGCCGCCCTGAGCCTGGCGGGGGGCGCCATGCTGTACGTGGTGTTTTTCGAGCTGCTGCCCGAGGCGGGCGGGCTGTGGAAGTCCCGCTGGTCCATCCTGGCCACGGTGGTGGGCTTTGCCCTGGGGGTGCTGCTCATCTTCGGCCACGGCCACCACCACTGAGCAAACGGCAAAAAAGGACAGGCGGCTTTGTGCCGCCTGTCCTTTTCTTTTCTCATGGGACGCTACCTCTGCCCCTCCTGGGCCGGAACCAGGCTCTGGATGTCTGAGCGGTACACCCGCCGCAGGAAAACAGCGCACAGCGTAGCGGAAAACAGCTCCGCAATGGGGAAGGACAGCCAGACCACGTCCAGGTTCCCGGTCAGCCGGGCCAGCAGGAAAGCCACCGGCAGCAGCACCACCAGCTGGCGCACCAGGGAGGTGGTCAGGCTGAGCACGCCGTGGTTCAGCGCCTGGAACACCGAGCCGCACACGATGCCGAAGCCCGCCAGCAGCCAGCTGAAGGAGATGATGCGCAGCGCGGGCACGCCGATGGCAATCAAATCCCCCGCCACGTCCTCCTCCGACCGAAACAGGTCCAGCAGCAATCCGGGGACAAGCTGGAACACGGCAAAGCCGATGGCCAGCAGAATGGTGGCGTACATGACGCTGAGCTTGATGGTTTTGATGATACGCTCCGGCTTGCGCGCGCCGTAGTTGTAGGCCACGATGGGCACCATGCCGTTGTTCAGGCCGAACACCGGCATGAAGAAGAAGGACTGGAGCTTGAAGTACACCCCGAACACCGCCGTGGCGGTGTCGGTAAAGGCGATGAGAATCTGGTTCATGCCGAACACCATGACCGAGCCGATGGACTGCATCACAATCCCGGGCAGGCCCACGCTGTAGATGGCCCGGATGGTGGGCCAGTGGGGCCGGAAGCCCTTGAAGCTCATCTGAACGTCCGGGTTGCGGGTAAAGTGGAAGAACATCCCCACGCCGCAGCCCAAAAACTGCCCAATCACCGTGGCCAGGGCGGCCCCCGCCACCTCCATCCTGGGGAAGGGACCCAGGCCGAAGATGAGGATGGGGTCCAGGATGATATTGGTCAGCGCCCCCGCCGCCTGGGCAATCATGGTGTAGAACGTGCGGCCGGTGGCCTGGAGCATACGCTCCATGGCCACGGCGGTGAACAGCCCCAGGCTCAGCGAGCAGCAGATGGTGAGATAATCCGCGCCGTAGTCGATGATGCCGGGAATATCGGTCTGGGCGGTGTAAAACAGCCGGGAGCAGGTGAGGCCCAGCACCACAAAGACCATGCTGCTTATCACGATAAGAAACAGACCGTTTACCGCCGAGCGGTTCACCATCTCCTGGTCCCGCTGGCCCAGGCTCCGGGACAGCAGGGCGTTGATGCCCACCCCAGTGCCCACGCTGACGGCAATCATCAGGTTCTGCACCGGGAAGGCCAGGGAGACCGCGTTCAGCGCGTCCTGGCTGACCTGGGAGACAAAGTAGCTGTCCACCACGTTGTAAAGAGCCTGCACCAGCATGGAAATCATGATGGGGATGGCCATGTTCAGCAGCAGGCTGTTCACCGGCATCACGCCCATTTTATTTTCGCTTCTGGGATTGTCCGACAAATTCATTCTCCTCCGTCCGTTTTCTCTGTTTTTCTGATACAAGCCGTAATTATACGGGAATTAAAACCGCTTGTCAATACGGCGCCCCCGCCGCGCACAAAAAGCCGGGAGGGGGCTGGCCGCCCTCTCCCGGTTCTCACCCGCCCTGCGGCGGATGGTCACATCAGCTTTACGGTAAAGAACACCGCCTGGACAAACAGCCAGCCCGCCAGCACGAACAGCAGGTAGAAGGCCGTCGTCCCGCCCAGCGCCAGCGTCAGCGCCATGGCGGCGGCCGTCACCACACAGGTAATCCAGGTGATGACATAGTTGGAGTCCGGCGGCATCACCCGCACGCCGCCCAGCTTTCCGTCGTTCCGGCGCAGCAGGAAGGCCAGCACCGCCGCCGCGGCCAGCGCCACAAAGCCCGCGATAAAGCTCAGGCGGATGAGGGTGGGGTGCTCCCAGTAATACTGCCGGTACATCCACACGGCCACCAGGCCGCCCCCCGCCAGCATGGCGTTGAAGAAAAAGGCCCGCTGATAGAGGAAGAAAACCACAATCAGCACCGCCCCGGCCGCGGGCAGCACCATCATAATGCTCAGCCCCACCTCGGACAGGTAGTAGGCGAACAGGGTGACCAGCCACAGCAGCGCCGCCCCCGCGGTGCACGCCAGGGGCAGCACCATTGAGCGGCCCTTCCGGCCCCACAGCACCGCCCACACCACGCCCGCAATGGTCACGGCCGCGCCCGCGAAGCGGAACACCTCAAAAAACACCAGCAGGCCGTATGCCACGCCAAAGCCCAGCCATGCGTCCACATAAATCTGCTTAATCAGCAGAATCAACAGCTCCACCACCACGGCGCCCGCCAGCCAGAACAGCATTTTGTTAAACGTGGTATCCTCCTGGCTGCGGCGCTGCTCACGCTTGCCCTTCTCGAACATGAATCATCCGTCCTTTATCTTCAGTCGGCGGCGCGCCGCCCTCCGGCCCTTCCCGAAAAGCCGCGCCGCGCCTATCTTATTTTGTGCAGCATCCCCGGGGAAAATCCATCCTCGGAATGAAGCAGACAATAGTATAGCAGAATTTTCCGGGCATTGCAATAACAAAAATTTCGACAGGCCGTTTTTTAGCTAAGAGAGGCGGGGCCGAAGCCGTGGGGCAGCAGCTCGCGCAGGGGCAGCTTGACAAACGCCCCGTCCCCCCGGGCCACCAGCACCGTCAGCTCGGGGGCGAACTCATAGAGCATCTGCCGGCACGCCCCGCAGGGCCAGCAGTAGTCCTCGCCCCGGCCCACCACCGCCAGGGTGGTAAAGCTCCGGCGCCCCTCGCTCACCGCCTTGACCAGCGCCGTGCGCTCGGCGCAGATGGTGGAGCCGTAGGCCGCGTTTTCCACGTTGCAGCCGGTGAACACCGCGCCGTCCCCGCACAAAAGGGCCGCCCCCACCGGGAACTTGGAATAGGGCACGTAGGAGCGCTCCAGCATGGTGAAAGCAAGGTCAATCAGAGCCTGGTCGGTCATGTACATCCGCCTCTTTCTCTATTTAATATAAAATATGCCGCCAACGCTCAAATTCCTCTTGACGCGCCGCGGCGTTTATGGTATCATAAAGTGCTTTTGTGTGCATCAAAAAAAGGGAGGACACTCCTCCACCCTAACGAGAGTATAGCAGACAGGGAAGCGAAACGCAAGAGGAAATTTTTAAAGTGTTACAACGGCTCCGGGCGTGTCGTTCTCCGGCCCGGAAATCTTGACGAATTGGAGCGTGAGCAGCAAATGGCGAGAGCGGTCAAAGACGTCTGGTACGGCAAAACCATGCGCAAGAGCTTCGCCCGCAGCGAGGAAATCCTGGAGATGCCCTACCTCCTGGAAATCCAGAAGAAGTCCTACAAGTGGTTTTTGGAGACCGGCCTTCAGGAGGTCTTCAACGACGTGGACTCCATCACCGACTACGCGGGCAACCTGGAGCTGTCCTTCATCAGCTTCTCCATGGACGACCCCCCCAAGTACACCATCGAGGAGTGCAAGGCCCAGGACATGACCTACGCCGCCCCCATGAAGGTGCAGGTCCATCTGCGCAACAAGGCCACCAACGAAATCAAGGAGCAGGACATTTTCATGGGGGACTTCCCCATCATGACCGACGCGGGCACCTTTGTGATTAACGGCGCGGAGCGGGTTATCGTGTCTCAGATTGTCCGCTCCCCCGGCGTGTACTACTCCAAAAACGCGGACAAGGCGGACAACGTCACCTTCGCCTCCACCGTCATCCCCTACCGGGGCGCCTGGCTGGAGTATGAGACCGACCTGTCCGACATCTTCTATGTGCGCATCGACAAAAACCGCAAGCTGCCGGTGACGTGCCTGATCCGGGCCATCGGCCCGCGCACCGACGCGGGCATCATCGACCTGTTCGGCGAGGACCCCCGGATTCTGGCCACCCTGGAGAAGGACTCCTGCAAGAGCTATGAGGAGTCCCTGCTGGAAATCTACCGCAAGCTGCGCCCCGGCGAGCCCCCCACGGTGGACTCCGCCGAGAACCTGCTCTCCGCTTTGTTCTTCGACCCCCGGCGGTACGACCTGTCCAACGTGGGCCGCTACAAGTTCAACAAGAAGCTGGCCATCTGGACCCGCCTGTCCGGCCAGAAGCTGGCCCAGCCCGTGGCCAACCCCGCCACCGGCGAGATTGTGGCCGAGGCCGGCGAGGTGCTCACCCGGGAGCGGGCCCGCTATCTGGACGAGCTGGGCGTGAACGAGGCAGTGGTGGAGGTGGAGGACCTGCACACCGGCACGCACCACGTCAAGGTGTTCTCCAACGGCATGGTGGACATGAGGAGCTTCGTGGACTTCGACCCCGAGGACGCCGGCGTGAGCGAGAAGGTGCGCTACGCCATTTTGAAGGGCCTGCTGGAGCAGCGCGAGAGCGAAAAGCTCAGCCAGGAGGACTTCTTCTCCCTCATCCACGACCACATGGACGAGCTGATTCCCAAGCACATCACGGTGGACGACATCATGGCCACCATTAACTACCTCAACTGCCTGGCCTTCGGCGTGGGCGCGCCGGACGACATCGACCACCTGGGCAACCGCCGCCTGCGCTGCGTGGGCGAGCTGCTGCAAAACCAGTTCCGCATCGGCTTCACCCGCATGGAGCGGGTGATTCGCGAGCGCATGACCATTCAGGACCTGGACATCGTCACGCCCCAGTCCCTCATCAACATCCGCCCCGTCACCGCGGCCATCAAGGAGTTCTTCGGCTCCTCCCCCCTGTCCCAGTTCATGGACCAGACCAACCCCCTGGCGGAGCTGACTCACAAGCGCCGCCTGTCCGCCCTGGGCCCCGGCGGCCTGAGCCGGGACCGGGCCTCCTTCGACGTGCGGGACGTGCACTACTCCCACTACGGCCGGCTGTGCCCCATTGAGACGCCGGAAGGCCCCAACATCGGCCTCATCTCCTACCTGGCCTCCTACGCCCGGGTGAACCGCTACGGCTTCATCGAGTCCCCCTACCGCAAGACGGAAAAGGTGCTGGACGAGAACGGCAGGTGCGTGGCCGTCAAGGTCACCGACCAGGTGGAGTATATGACCGCCGACATGGAGGACGAGTTCAACGTGGCCCAGGCCACCGAGCCGGTGGATGAAAACGGCTGCTTTGCCCGCGCCCGCGTGGCCTGCCGCCACCGCAACGAGATCATCGAGGTGGACGCCGAGCGGGTGGACTTTGTGGACGTGTCCCCCAAGATGATGGTGTCCGTGGCCTCGGCCCAGATTCCCTTCCTCCAGAACGACGACGCCAACCGCGCCCTCATGGGCGCCAACATGCAGCGCCAGGCCGTGCCCCTGCTCACCACCGAGGCCCCCATTGTGGCCACCGGCCAGGAGTACAAGAACTGCCAGGACTCCGAGGTGGCCCTGCTGGCCGAGGGGGACGGCGTGGTCACCGCCGTGGACGCCACCCATGTGAGCGTGCGCTACGAGGGCAAGGGCGAGAAGGACTATAAGCTGACCAAGTTCCTGCGCTCCAACCACGGCACGTGCATCAACCAGCGGCCCATTGTGGCCGTGGGCGACCATGTCCACGCCAGGGACACCCTGGCCGACGGCCCCTCCACCGCCGACGGCGAAATCGCCCTGGGCAAGAACATCCTCATGGGCTTTATGACCTGGGAGGGCTATAACTACGAGGACGCCATCCTGCTCAACGAGCGCATGGTGAAGGAGGACGTGTTCACCTCCATCCATATCGAGGAGTACGAGACCGAGGCCCGGGACACCAAGCTGGGCCCCGAGGAGATTACCCGGGACATCACCAACGTGGGCGACGACGTGCTCAAGGACCTGGACGAGCGGGGCATCATCCGCGTGGGCGCGGAGGTGCGCGCCGGCGACTACCTGGTGGGCAAGGTCACCCCCAAGGGCGAGACCGAGATGACCGCCGAGGAGCGCCTGCTGCGGGCCATCTTCGGCGAGAAGGCCCACGAGACCCGCGACACCTCTTTGAAGGTGCCCCACGGCGAGTACGGCATCGTGGTGGACGTGAAGGTGTTCACCCGGGAGGAGGGGGCCGAGCTATCCCCCGGCGTCAACCAGGTGGTGCGCGTCTACATCGCCCAGAAGCGGAAAATCTCCGTGGGCGACAAGATGGCCGGCCGCCACGGCAACAAGGGCGTGGTGTCCCGCATCCTGCCCCAAGAGGATATGCCCTTCCTGCCCGACGGCACGCCGCTGGATATCGTGCTGAACCCCCTGGGCGTGCCCTCCCGTATGAACATCGGCCAGGTGCTGGAGGTCCATCTGGGCTACGCCGCCAAGGCCCTGGGCTGGAAGGTGGCCACCCCCATCTTCAACGGCGCCGACGAGAAGGACATCGCCGACACCCTCAAGCTGGCCGGCCTGCGGGAAGACGGCAAGAGCTGGCTGTACGACGGGCGCACCGGCGAGCGCTTTGACAACCCCGTCACCGTGGGCTACGTCTACTTCCTCAAGCTCCACCATCTGGTGGACGACAAGATTCACGCCCGCTCCACCGGCCCCTACTCCCTGGTCACCCAGCAGCCTCTGGGCGGCAAGGCCCAGTTCGGCGGCCAGCGCTTCGGCGAGATGGAGGTGTGGGCGCTGGAGGCCTACGGCGCGGCCTACACCCTCCAGGAGATTCTGACCGTCAAGTCCGACGACGTGACGGGCCGCGTGCGCACTTACGAGTCCATCGTCAAGGGCTACAACGTGCCCAAGCCCGGCGTGCCCGAGTCCTTCAAGGTGCTGGTGAAGGAGCTCCAGGCCCTGTGCCTGGACATCCAGGTGCTGGATGAAAACGGCAATCAGATTGAGCTGAAGGACGACGACGAGGACACCTATCAGCCCGGCCGCTTCCGCGACGACGACTACGACCGCTATCAGGACGTGGGCAGCGAGAGCGAGTTTGCCGACGCGGGCTATACCATGAAGGAGACCAGCGACGACGACGACCTCACCGCCGCCGAGGAAGCCGGCGACGACGAGGACGACCCCTTTGACGGGGACGAAGACTGAGAAGGGAGGATGAACGCATGAGCTACGCTGAATTTAACGCCATCCGCATCGGCATCGCCTCCCCGGAGCAAATCCGAGAGTGGTCCTTCGGCGAGGTGAAAAAGCCGGAGACCATCAACTACCGCACCCTCAAGCCCGAGCGGGACGGCCTGTTCTGTGAACGCATCTTTGGCCCCACCAAGGACTGGGAGTGCCACTGCGGCAAGTATAAGAAAATCCGCTTCAAGGGCAAGGTGTGCGACCGCTGCGGCGTGGAGGTCACCCGGGCCAAGGTGCGCCGCGAGCGCATGGGCCACATCGAGCTGGCCGCCCCTGTGTCCCACATCTGGTACTTCAAGGGCATCCCCTCCCGGATGGGCCTGCTGCTGGACATCAGCCCCCGGATTCTGGAAAAGGTGCTGTATTTCGCCGCCTATATCGTCACCGACCCCGGCCCCGAGTACACCCACCTGACCAAGAATCAGATTCTCACCGACGCGGAGTACAAAAAGCTGCGGGAGTATTACGAGGACGACTTTGAGGCCGGCATGGGCGCGGAGGCGGTGAAGAAGCTGCTGTCCGATTTGGACCTGGAGGAGCTGTCCGCCAGCCTGCGCGCCCAGATGAAGGACGCCAGCGGCCAGAAGAAGGCCAAGATTGTCAAGCGCCTGGAGGTGGTGGACGCCTTCCGCCTGTCCGGCAACAAGCCGGAGTGGATGGTCATCGACGTGCTGCCCGTGATTCCCCCCGAGCTGCGCCCCATGGTGCAGCTGGACGGCGGCCGGTTCGCCACGTCTGACCTGAACGACCTGTACCGCCGGGTTATCAACCGCAACAACCGCCTGAAGCGCCTCATTCAGCTCAACGCCCCCGATATCATCGTGCGCAACGAGAAGCGGATGCTCCAGGAGGCGGTGGACGCGCTGATCGACAACGGCCGCCGGGGCCGCGCCGTCACGGGGGCCAACAACCGGGCGCTGAAGTCCCTGTCCGACCTCTTGAAGGGCAAGCAGGGCCGCTTCCGCCAGAACCTGCTGGGCAAGCGGGTGGACTATTCCGGCCGCTCCGTCATCGTGGTGGGCCCGGAGCTGAAAATCTACCAGTGCGGCGTGCCCAAGGAGATGGCCATCGAGCTGTTCCGGCCCTTCGTCATGAAGAAGCTGGTGGAGAGCAAGGACAGCAACATCAGCAACATCAAGGCCGCCAAGAAGGAAGTGGACAAGGGCTCCCCCGCCGTGTGGGACGCCCTGGAGTCCGTCATCAAGGAGCACCCCGTCATGCTCAACCGCGCCCCCACCCTGCACCGCCTGGGCATCCAGGCTTTCGAGCCGGTGCTGGTGGAGGGCCGGGCATTGAAGCTCCACCCCTGGTGTGCACCGCCTTCAACGCCGACTTCGACGGCGACCAGATGGCCATCCACGTCCCCCTGTCCGCCGAGGCCCAGGCCGAGGCCCGCATCCTCATGCTGGCCGCCAACAACCTGCTCAAGCCCTCCGACGGCGGGCCGGTCACCGTCCCCACCCAGGACATGGTGCTGGGTTCCTACTACCTCACCTACGAGCGCGACCCCGCCTACGACCCCGACTTTGCCTACGACACCCCCGCCGACGCCGCCCGCGCCCTGGCCGACGGCAGCCTGGCGGACAACGACCGGGTGTGGGTGCGGGACGAGGAGGCCAAGCGCTGGTACCGCACCACCCCCGCCCTGTGCGCCCAGGCCGGAGACGGCAAGGCCCAGGAGGTCTACAGCGTGTTTTCCGACGACGACGAGGCCCAGCTGGCCTACGCCGAGGGCGTGCTGGACCTGCACGAGCCCATTATGGTCCGCCGCCACGCCTTCATTGACGGCGAAATGCGCCACAAGCTGGTGCGCACCACCGTGGGCCGCCTCATCTTCAACGAGGGCATCCCCCAGGACCTGGGGTTTGTGGACCGCGATGACCCCGAGCAGGTCTTCGAGCCGGAGATCAACTTCATGTGCGGCAAGAAGCAGCTGGGCAAGATTGTGGACCGCTGCATCACGCAGCACGGCTTTACCCGCTCCGCCGAGGTGCTGGACACCATTAAGGCCCGGGGCTACAAGTTCTCCACCCGGGGCGCTTTGACCGTGGCCATCGCGGACATGACCGTCCCCGACGAAAAGCGGGAGCTTATCGCCGCCACGGAAAAGGAAGTCGTCAAGATTGAGAACCAGTACAAGCGCGGCTTCCTCACCAACGACGAGCGCTACCGCCTGGTGGTGTCCGCCTGGGAAAAGACCACCGCCGACGTGTCCGACGCCCTCCAGGCGTCCATGGACCGCTACAACCCCATCTTCATGATGGCCGACTCCGGCGCCCGTGGTTCCCAGGCTCAGATTCGTCAGCTGGCCGGTATGCGCGGCCTGATGGCAGACACCTCCGGCCGCACCATTGAGATTCCCATTAAGTCCAACTTCCGCGAGGGCCTGACAGTGCTGGAGTACTTCATCTCCTCCCGAGGCGCCCGAAAGGGCATGGCGGACACCGCCCTGCGTACCGCCGACTCCGGCTACCTCACCCGCCGCCTGGTGGACGTGTCCCAGGAGGTCATCATCCGGGAGGAGGACTGCCAGACCCACGACGGCATCACCGTGTCCGAAATCAACGAGAACGGCCAGGTCATCGAGACCCTGGAGGAGCGCCTGCGCGGGCGCTATCTGGCCGAAGACATCCTGGACCCCAAAACCGGCGCAGTGCTGGTGGGCCGGGACACCCTGGTGGACGGCGACACCGCCAAGCTCATCGAGCGCAAGCTGCATGAGCAGGCCGAGGCCGAGGGCGAGGCGGAGCGCAAGGTGTCCGTCAAGGTGCGCTCGGTGCTCACCTGCGAGGCCAGAAGCGGCGTGTGCGCCAAGTGCTACGGCATGAACCTGGCCTTCGGCGAGCCCGTGGGCCAGGGCGAGGCGGTGGGCATCATCGCCGCCCAGTCCATCGGCGAGCCGGGCACCCAGCTGACCATGCGTACCTTCCACACCGGCGGCGTGGCCGGCGGCGACATCACCCAGGGTCTGCCCCGCGTGGAGGAGCTGCTGGAGGCCCGCCGGCCCAAAAAGATGGCCCAGCTGGCCGAAATCTCCGGCATCGTCACCCTGGAGGAGACCAAGCGCACCACCCTGTGCAACGTCACCATCACCGCCGACGACGGCGAGGTGGTCACCTATGCCCTGCCCTACAGCTCCGGCATCCGGGTGAAGGACGGCGACGAGGTGAAAAAGGGCCAGCGCCTCACCGACGGCGCGCTGTCCCCCCACGACGTGCTGCGCATCCGGGGCGTGAACGCGGTGCACAACTACCTGATTCAAGAGGTTCAGAAGCCCTACCGCCAGCAGGGCGTGGATATCAACGACAAGCACATCGAGGTCATTGTGCGCCAGATGATGCGCAAGGTCCGGGTGGAGGACGCGGGGGATTCCTCCCTGCTGTCCGGCTCCACCGTGGACATCATCGAATTCAGGGACGCCTGCGCCGACATCAGGGCCCGCATCGAAGCCGGCGAGGTCCGGGAGGACGGCGAGCCGCTGGCCCTGCCCACCTGCACCCGGCTGTTGCTGGGCATTACCAAGGCCTCGCTGGCCACCGAGTCCTTCCTGTCCGCCGCCTCCTTCCAGGAGACCACCAAGGTGCTCACCGAGGCGGCCATCAAGGGCAAGGTGGACCACCTGCTGGGCCTGAAGGAAAACGTCATCATCGGCAAGCTGATTCCCGCCGGTTCCGGCCTTGCCGCCTACCGCAAGTTCGACGAGATTGAGGACGAGGTCCACAACGACAGCCGGTTCCAGAACGTGGCCGCCGCCGCGGCGGACAGCCGGCTGGAGGATGAGGAGCCCCTTATCGAGGACGAGGAGGATGAGGAGGAGGAGGACGAGATTCTCTCCATCTCCATCGACGGCGAGGACGAGGACGAGCTGGCGCTCTCCGCCGATTCCGAGGAATAACCCAGAACAGCGCAAAAGCAGCCCCCATCCCACAGGATGGGGGCTGCTTTCCGTCACAGAATTTCCAAATGCTCCAGCAGAATTTTTGCGCCGATGAGCACCAGCACCACGCCCCCCAGCAGCTCCGCCTTCGCCTTGTAGCGCGCGCCGAACACGTTGCCAATCTTCACCCCCGCCGCCGAGATGGCGAAGGTACACACCCCGATGAGGGTGACGGCGGGAATCACGTCCACCTTCAGCACGGCGAAGGTGATGCCCACCGCCAGCGCGTCGATGGAGGTGGCCACCGCCAAAAGCAGCATGGCCGCCGGGGCCAGGGAGGGGTCGCAGTCCTCGTCCTGCTTCCCCACGGCCTCCCGAATCATGCCCCCGCCAATCAGGCCCAGCAGCACAAAGGCAATCCAGTGGTCCACCGACACAATCAGCTGCGCAAAGGCGGAGCCCAGCAGCCAGCCTAAAACGGGCATCAGCGCCTGGAACACCCCGAACCACGCGCCCACAATCACCGCATGGCTGGGCCTGAGCTTTTGGATGGACAGCCCCTTGCAGACGGATACCGCAAAGGCGTCCATGGAAAGGCCCACGGCCAAAATCAGCAGCTCTCCAAAACCCATTTGTACATCATCCCTTTCACTGAGGCGGCTTCGCAGCCCCCCGCTTGTCCCACTCTATTCCAATGATTCTAAAAGTATTCCTTTAGTTAGTCAACCGCAACCGCGTCAAAAACAGGCAGGAGCGTCACAGATTTCTATCGCTGTCAAGGAAATGTTTTGAACAAACCTTAAACTTTCATCCTGAGCGGTTGCGCTGTCCCATGGAAAAGTATAAAATTTAATTATCCTTACAACAAATCGGAAACAGTGCGCAGACGCAAAGCCCTTATCCTGTGCCAAAGCGGCTTGCCCGCGCACAATTCCACCTGCGGACGGTGAATGAAATGAGTTACATATCCTTTGAACACGTGAAAAAAGAGTATAAAATGGGCGAGGTCACCATCAACGCCGTGGACGGCGTTGATTTTGTGGTGGAAAAGGGCGAGTTCGCCATCATTGTCGGCCCCTCCGGCGCGGGCAAGACCACGGTGCTCAATATGCTGGGCGGCATGGACGCCTGCTCCGGCGGCACCATCACCGTGGACGGCGCGCGGGTGAGCGATTACAACCCCCGGCAGCTCACCGCCTACCGGCGGCACGACATCGGCTTTGTGTTTCAATTCTACAACCTGGTGCAGAACCTCACCGCGCTGGAAAACGTGGAGCTGGCCGCCCAAATCTGCCAGGACCCGCTGAACGCCCGGGACGTGCTGGAGCACGTAGGCCTGGGCCACCGGGTAGACAACTTCCCCGCCCAGCTGTCCGGCGGCGAGCAGCAGCGGGTGGCCATCGCTCGGGCGCTGGCGAAAAACCCCAAGCTGCTGCTGTGCGACGAGCCCACGGGCGCTTTAGACTATGTCACCGGCAAGGCTATTTTAAAGCTCTTGCAGGACACCTGCCGGCAGGAGGGGATGACCGTCATCGTCATCACCCACAACACCGCCCTCACCCCCATGGCCGACCGGGTCATCCACATCAAAAACGGGCGGGTGGCCGCCATGGAGCGCAACGCGCGGCCCACCCCGGTGGAGGAAATCGAATGGTAACGCGCAAAAACCGCCTGACCACCGACGCTCTGCGGGAAATCAAGCACACCTTCAGCCGCTTTTTGTCCATTTTGGTGCTGGCGGCGCTGGCGGTGGCCTTCCTGTCCGGCCTGCGGGCCACCGCGCCGGATATGAAATTCACCGCGGACAATTACTACGACCGCACCCACCTGATGGACGGCTACGTGCTGTCCACCCTGGGCCTCACCGGCGAAGACCTGGACGCCCTGGCCGCCGCCCCCGGCGTGGAGCAGGCGGAGGGCGCCTGGGCGGTAGACGCCACGGCGGTGGACTGCATCGTCAGCGTGCGCTCCATGCCGGAGCGGCTCAATCTGCTGGAGGTAAAGCGGGGCCGCCTGCCCGAGGCCCCCGATGAGTGCGTCACCGAGAGCCTGCTGCTGGTGGAGCTGGGGCTGGACGTGGGCGACAAGCTGGAGCTGGTGATGGACGAGAACAACGAGGGCGACCTGACCCGCACCTCCTACACCATCGTGGGCGTGGTGAACTGCCCGCTGTACGTGAGCACCGACCGGGGCGCCTCCTCTTTGGGCAGCGGCTCGGTGGACGCCTTTGTCTTCGTCCCCGGCGAGAACTTTACTTACGACTACTACACCGCCGCCTACTTTACCGGGGAGGGCCTGGCCGCCCTGGACAGCTACAGCGACGAGTACGACGACCGGGCGGAGGCGCTCATCGACAGCCTGGACGGCCTGGCCGAGGAGCGCGCCCAGCTGCGCTACGACAGCCTGATTGGGGACGCCCAGGCCGAGCTGGACGACGCCCGGCAGGAGCTCAGCGACGCCAGGGACGAGGCGGACCAGGAGCTGGCCGACGCCTGGCAGGAGCTTCAGGACGCCCGCAAGGAGCTGGACGACGGCTGGGCGGACTACCAGGACGGCCAGGACACCCTGGAGCGGGAGCTGGCAGACGCCCGGGTTGAGCTGGCCGACGCCCGCCAAAAGCTGCTGGACGCCCAGCAGGAGGTGGACGACGGCTGGGCGGAGTACCGGGACGGGCTGGCTGAATACGAGGACGGCAGGGCCGAATACGAAGACGGCCTGGCCAAATACCAGGAGGCGCTGGCCAAGTTCGAGGAGGGCAAGGCCGAGTATGAGGACGGACTTGCCCAGTTTGAGGAGGCCAAGGCCAAGTACGAGGACGGCAAGGCCCAGTATGAGCAGGGCCGCGCGGACTATGAAAGCGGGCTGGCCAGCTACAACAGGGGCCGGCAGCAGTACCAGGAGGGCCTGAAGCAGTATAACGACGGCGTAAAGCTGTTTGAACAGCAAAAAGCGGAGGGCGAGAAGCAGCTTCAGGCGGCGATTGCGCAGCTCCAGGCGGCGTTAAATGGTGGTTTGATTACACAAGAGCAGTTTGACACCCAGGTAGCGGAGCTGCAAGCTGCGGCCCAGCAGCAGCTTGCAGCCGCCCAGGCCCAGCTCAGCGCCGCCCAGGCCCAGCTGGAGGAGGGCAGGCTGGGTCTGGACGAGGCCCTCACCCAGCTGGGCGCGGCCGCCAACCAGCTCTCCGACGCCAAGGACGAGCTGGACGCGGGCAAGCGGGAGCTGGACCGGGCGGAATCGGAGCTTACCGGCGCCAAGGACGAGCTGGACGAGGGCCAGGCGGAGCTGGACGACGCCAAAGCGGAACTGGACGAGGCCAAGCAGAAGCTGGACGACGCCCAGGACGAGCTTGCCGACGCCAAGCAGGAGTTGGAGGACGGCCAGCGGGAAATCGACCAGGGCTGGGCGGACTACCGCACCGGCCAGGCGGATTTGGCCCAGGCCGAGGCCGACGGCCGGCAGGAGCTGGACGACGCCCTCACTGAGCTCAATGACGGCGAGGCGCAGTATGCCGACGGCCTTTCGGAGTACCAGGACGGCAAGGCGGAGGCGGAGGAAAAAATCGCCGACGCCCAGCAGAAGCTGGACGACGCCCAGGACGAGCTGGACAAGGTGGAGGACTGCGAGTGGTACGTCCTGGGGCGAAACACCAACGCAGGCTTTGTCGGCTTCTCCCAGGACACGGAGCGGGTGAGCAATCTGGCCACCATCTTCCCCGTTATCTTCTTCCTGGTGGCGGCGCTGGCCTGCCTGACCACCATGACGAGAATGGTGGAGGAGCAGCGCACCCAGATTGGCGCGCTCAAGGCCATGGGCTTCTCCCGGCTGTCCATCTCCAAAAAGTACATCGGCTACGCCCTTTCCGCCAGCCTCATCGGCGGCATTCTGGGCCTGGCGGTGGGCTGCACCCTGATTCCGGCGGTAATCGCCAACGCCTTTAACATCATGTACGCCATGCCCCCCCTGGAGTTCCGGGAGCAGACGGCGCTGTGTGCGCTCTCGGTGCTGGCGGCGGTGGCGTGCACCACCGGGGCGGCGCTGTGGGCCTGCCTGTCCACCCTCATGGCCACCCCCGCCAACCTGATGCGCCCCAAGGCCCCCAAGGCGGGCAAGCGGGTGTTCTTAGAGCGCGTGCGCCCCATCTGGAAGCGGCTGTCCTTCACCTGGAAGGTGACCATGCGCAACCTGTTCCGCTACCAGCGGCGCTTTTGGATGACGGTGATTGGCATCGGCGGGTGCACCGCTCTGATTGTCACCGGCTTCGGCCTCCACGAGTCCATTTTCGACATCCTGGACAAACAGTTTGACGAGATTTCCCTGTACGACGCCAGCATCGGCCTGGACGAAGACGCCGCCCCGGCGCAGCTGGCCGCGGTGGAGGACTATCTGGCGGACAGCCCCTATGTGCAGCGCACCATGACCGCCCACCAGTCCCTGCTGGAGGCGTCCAACGGCGGGAGGGCCTACGACGTGTACCTGATGACCATTCCCGACCTGGAGGAGTTTGAGCAGTTCATCGACCTGCGCCACCGAAAGGACGACGCGGCCGTGACCCTGCCGGACAACGGCGTTATCATCACCGAGAAGCTGTCCGAGCTGCTGGAGATATCGGTGGGCGACGCCATCACCCTGGACGGGGACAAGCGGGTGGACGCTGTGGTGACGGATATTGTGGAAAACTACGTCTACCACTACGTCTACCTGTCCGAGGACTGCTATGAGGCGCTGTTCGGCGAAAGGCCGGCGGACAACGTGCTGCTGCTCGCCTACACCAGCGATGCGGATGCCGCCCAGTCCGACACCGTGTCCGCCCAGCTGATGGCCATGGACGCGGTGACCTCCTACTCCTATTTCGCCACCCTGCGGGACAGCTTCACCAACAGCATGGAGGCCATTGACTACGCGGTGGTCATCATCATCGCCGCGGCCGCCGCCCTGGCCTTTGTGGTGCTCTACAACCTGACCAACATCAACATCACCGAGCGCACCCGGGAGCTGGCCACGCTGAAGGTGCTGGGCTTCTTTGACAAGGAGACCACCGCCTACGTCTACCGGGAAAACGTGTTCCTCACCATATTCGGCATTCTGCTGGGCCTGGTGCTGGGCCGGCTGCTCCACGCCTGGATGGTGCTGACGGTGGAGGTGGACCTGGTCATGTTCGGGCGCACCGCGCCGCCCTACGCCTATGTGCTGGCGGCGGTGCTCACGGTGGTGTTCTCCATCATGGTGAATATCGCGGCCCACTTTAAGCTGAAAAAGGTGGATATGGTGGAGAGTTTGAAAACCGTGGAATGAGAAACTGCCAATTTTAATGAATTAGGGGGTACAGGCAAATGAATCATCGTATCATTGCCGATATCACAGACTTTATCTTCGTATCTGATGAACCTGAAAAGGTTGACGCCATTTTTCTGCCCGGCGGCTCATTTCCCGAGCAGCCTGAGTATGCCGCTGAACTATATCGGAAAGGGTACGCGAAGTGGCTGGTTCCCTCGGGCGGGGTCAGCGTAAAACGTGACAAATGGCCGGGGGTCCGCTCCAAAGCGGACATATACAACGGCGACTATCAGTCCGACTGCGAATTTTTTACGGACGTGCTGCTGAAAAACGGCGTGCCGGTCTCGGCAGTGATTGAGGAAAACCAGTCCGGCCACACCAGGGATAACGCCTTCCTCTCGCGAAAGGCCGTTGACGAGAGGGGCGTTACCATTCAAACAGCGTTAATCGTCTGCAAGGCGTTTCACGCCCGGCGGTGCCTGATGCTATACCAAACGGCGTTCCCTGACGTGGACATCAAGGTGTGTCCCGTGCACTGTTATAATATCACCAGAGATAACTGGTATGAAAGCAAAGCAGGAATCCACCGTGTTCTGGGCGAATTGGCCCGATGCGGCAATCAATTTGTCGGGGATATTGAGCAGTACCTGCTCTGACGTGCGCCTCAGACACAGAAAAAGCCCCGCCGCGAAAGCGGCGGGGCTTCTTTGCTATGGTAGGTTGACGAACCCTTAGTCGGCCAGCAGGTTGCGCTCGGTCTCCTTGTCGAACAGGTGCACCAGCTCGCCGGGGAAGGTGAAGTGGATGGTGGTGCCGTAGGGGATGCCGGCGCGGAAGCTCTCGGGCAGATCGGTGGTGGCCACAACCAGGACCACGTCCTTCTCAGCGCCGTTGTCCTCCTTGGCGGTGACGTGCAGGTGAATCTCGCTGCCCATCATCTCGGACACGTCCACACGGGCGGCGATGGTGTGCGCGCCGCCGCCCTCGGCGAAGGACACGTGCACGGGACGGATGCCCAGAACGATGTCCTTCTCGGGCACGTTCTTGGCCGCCAGCTGCTTCTGAATCTTCTCGGCGATCTCCATGGTCGCGCCGGCCACCTTGACGGCGTAGCCGCTGCCGGACTTCACCAGGCGGGCGTTGAAGAAGTTCATCTGGGGCATTCCGATAAAGCCGGCCACGAAGACGTTCACCGGCGCGTCGAACACCTCCTGCGGGGTGCCGATCTGCTGGATGAAGCCGTCCTTCATGATGACGATCCGGTCGCCCAGGGTCATGGCCTCGGTCTGGTCGTGGGTGACGTAGATGAAGGTGGTGTCGATGCGCTGGCGCAGCTTGATGATCTCCGCGCGCATCTGGTTACGCAGCTTGGCGTCCAGGTTGGACAGGGGTTCGTCCATCAGGAAGACCTGGGGTTCCCGGACGATGGCGCGGCCGATGGCCACACGCTGACGCTGGCCGCCGGACAGGGCCTTGGGCTTGCGCTCCAGATACTGGGTGATGTCCAGAATCTCCGCCGCCTCCTTTACGCGGCGGTCGATCTCGTCCTTGGGCAGCTTGCGCAGCTTCAGGGCGAAGGCCATGTTCTCATACACCGTCATGTGGGGGTACAGAGCGTAGCTCTGGAACACCATGGCGATATCGCGGTCCTTGGGCTCCACGTTGTTGACCAGCTTGTCGCCGATGTACAGTTCACCCTCGCTAATCTCCTCCAGGCCGGCCACCATACGCAGAGTGGTGGACTTGCCGCAGCCGGAGGGACCGACCAGCACGATGAACTCCTTGTCCGCGATTTCCAGGTTGAAATCGTGAACCGCTGTTACGCCGCCGTCGTAGATCTTCTTGATGCCTCTCAAACTCAAAGTTGCCATAGCATGGACCGTAAACGCGCCGCCTCCGCAGCGTATCCTCGCCCCCAGGGAGTTTACCCCAGGGACATTACGGCAAGTCTCCACATTGCCGCACCGCCGGTCCGCGGATGTTTCCTCCTTTTTTTCTCCTCGGCGCGGCTATGGGCGCGTTGCGCCCAAGGGAGTAGCCGGGCCGGGTGGTTTGGTTCCGGGCAGCGCCCGGTGGGGGATGTGCTGTTCCAATTTTAACAAACCAGCGGGTGCAGTGTCAAGGGGCTCGCCGCAGTTTTCACAAAAATTTATCCGTTTCGCTGGCAATTTCCGGCAAAAGAGGACAACGCCCCCGCGCTGTTGGCGCGAAAGCGTCCTCCATGTTCCAATTCGGCCTCCTCCGCCTGAGTGGCGCGGTGAGCAGGCCCTCTGCCGTCCCCCGCCAGCGGCGGGTGGATATCACGGTTCCAGCTTGGCCTCCTCCGCCTGGATGGCGCGGAAGCGGGGCATGATGCCAATCTTGTCCGGGGTGTGCACGGGCAGCTGGTAGATGTCGTGGCCGGGGAACTGATTGCCCTCCACCAGGCACGGCCCCTCCGGGGTGAAGCACACGTCCCACCCCACATAGCCCACCTCCGGCACCACCTGCGCCGCCTGCTTCACCAGCTCCACCGCCTTGTCCCAGTCCGGGAAGGTAAAGCCCTGGATGGGGGTGCCAGTGGCGGGGTGGTTGACGTACAGGTTCTTCTGCTTGTCCAGCGCCCGGTCAATCACCGTGCCCGTGGCCGGGTCCATGGGGGCCACCATGCCTCCGCTGTTGAAGTTGTCCACAAACCTGCCGTTGCCGATGCGGAACATGGCGGTGACCAGGTAGACCGTCCCGCTCTTTCCCCGGATGGTCACCATGCGCACGGTGTTGATGGCGCCGGGATAGATGGCCGCCACCGCCGGGTGCTGCGCAATGACCTGCTCCAGCTCCAGCAGCGGGGCCCGCTGGGCCAGGTGCTCATATAAAACCTCCGGGGAGGGGTAGTCTTCCCGGTTCACCTTCTCAATGCCCCAGCCGCAGCTGCCCTTGGAGGGCTTGGCCATGAATACCGAATGGCGCGCCAGAAAGGCCAGCACCTCCTCCCGGTTCTCCCCCGTCACCGGCACCCAGTCCCGGCGGAGAAAGGGGGCAAATTTGGCGTTGAACTTAATCTTGTCCCCCAGCTCGTCCATATGGGCCTTGTCGTTGTATTTGGCCACCAGCTCGTTATTCCGCCCCCGGGTGAGGTAGGTGTCCCGCTGCTCCGGGGTCAGATTGTACATCTCGAACAGGTCGTAGTCCATATACCCCGCGCCGTATTTCACCGCGCACTCCCGCATATCCCAGAAGATGGCCAGCCGGGAGCGGCCCGTCTTTTGATGGATGGAGCCGATTTTGTCCCACATGGCCTTGTAGTTCATGTTCAGCACCCGCTGAACCAAATATGTCGCCTTTCCCATGAAAACCTCCCCGGCCCGCGCCGCGCATACCTAAAGTATAGCCATACTACCACACTCCCATGCAAAACGCAATGCCTGCCCAGGAAGCTATTGACAAACCTCCTCCCCCATTGTATACTAAACATCGCAAATTAGTTTACAATGGAGGAATTCTTATGACAGCAAACTCG
Source organism: uncultured Oscillospiraceae bacterium (assembly GCA_948766235.1). GTDB lineage: Bacteria > Bacillota > Clostridia > Oscillospirales > Oscillospiraceae > Enterenecus. The sequence continues at coordinate 30,596 of CAQCFX010000004.1, forward strand.
AAGCTCAACACCCGCCGTCTGGCCGTGTGCGCGGTGATGGCCGCGGTGATGTGCGTCATCGCCCCCATCTCCATCCCCATCGGCCCCATCTCCATCACCGGCGGCACCCTGGCCATCTACCTGTCGGTCTACCTGCTGGGGGGAGCCTGGGGGACGGCCAGCGTGCTGGTGTACCTGCTGGTGGGCTTTGTGGGCGTGCCGGTGTTCAGCAACTATATGGGCGGCGCGGCCCGCCTGCTGGGTCCCACGGGGGGCTACCTGGTGGGCTACCTGCCCATGGCCTTTCTGGCGGGGCTTATCATAGAGCAAACCTGGCGGCGGCTGGGCGGGCAGGACAAAAAAAGCGCCGCCCTGGCCCTGGCCGTCCAGTTTCTGGCCATGGTGCTTGGCACCGCCGTGCTCTACGCCTTCGGCACCGCCTGGTACTGCTTCCAGGCGGGCGTGGACCTGCAAACGGCCCTGGCCGCCTGCGTCTTCCCCTTCATTCCTTTTGATTTGATGAAAATGGCCGCCGCGCTGCTGCTGGGCTTCCCCATCCGGCGGCGGCTGGAGCGGGCGGGGCTGCTGTAGGGAAAACCCCCTTGCATTTTTCCCTTCTTCTGCTATAATAAGGAGAGAAACAGTTTTTCGTGTTTCACGTGAAACACTCGTTCTATCCTTAATTGGGAGAGGTGACCGCCATGTTAAACGGTATTTCCCCTTACAGCGGCTATGCCGCCTACGGCGCGGCCTATGCCAGCCGCGCCGCCTTGACCCAGGGCCCGGACAAGGGCCAGGCCGCCCAGCGCTCCGCCCCCCTGTGGGGCGCCCAGAAGGCCGCCCAGCCGGAGTCCCCCGTCCAGCCCGTCACCCCCGTGCGCCCGGTGAGCGCTCAGGAGGACCCTGCCCAGCAGGCCATGCTGCGCTACCGCTCCGACCCGGCGGAGCTGGCCGTGCGTATGCGCATCCAGCAGCCCGACGCCCAGCAGGCCGCCGCCCTGCCCGGGCAGAAAGCCGCCCAGGAGGCAGGCCCCCTGGCCCAGCAGGAAACCCCCGCCCTGGAAAGCGCCAAGAGCCCCCAGCAGGTCATGGAGGAGGGCGAGTGCCAGACCTGCAAGGAGCGCAAGTACCAGGACGGCTCGGACGACCCCGGCGTGTCCTTCAAAACCCCCACCAACATCTCCCCCGACCAGGCGGCCTCCGCCGTGCGGGGCCATGAGAACGAGCACGTGGTCCGGGAACAGGCCAAGGCCCGCCAGGAAAACCGCAAGGTGGTCAGCCAGTCCGTCACCTACCACACCGCCATCTGCCCTGAGTGCGGCAAGGCGTACGTCTCCGGCGGCACCACCCGCACCGTCACCAAGGCGGACAACAGCGGCCAGGCCGAGCTTCAGCAGGAGCAGAAGCAGGCGCAGCAGCAAAACACCCGCGTCCCCTTCTCCGCCGTGGCCTGATTTCAATATGCAATAGAAAAGGACTTCGGAGCATTGCTCCGAAGTCCTTTTTGCTTACAGCTCCAGCTGGTAGTCGCACCGCTCCTCCACCCGGCAGGCGCTGAAGTAGCGCTCCTCCAGGGGAATCCAGCGCTCCCGGAAGGTCTGCACCTGCTCCGGGCCGTCCCGCCCGGCCACCCGGCGCAGCTGCTCCTCGGGCGCCACGCTGAGAAACACCCGCCGGTGATAATAGTTCCACAGCTTAGGGTGGCAGGAATAGGACCCCTCCACCACCGTCACAGGGGACCGCTTGAGGGCGATGGGCTCGCCCAGCTCCCCGGTCCGGCAGCTGTAGGGGCGATAGACCGGCGTCTCCCCCGCGGCCAGGGGAAGCAGCACCTCCTCCAAAAACCGCTCGTGGTCGATGTTGCCGCCGGGCTGGGCCAGGCGCTCCTTGGTGCGCTGCTCCGGCCGGAGGAAAAAGTGGTCCATGTGCACCACCGCAAGGCCCATGCTTTCTTCCATCTGGGCGGCCAGCGTACTCTTGCCCGAAGCGCACCGCCCCTCGATGGCCACAACGGCCCGCTCCCCCCGGCTTTGCAGCTGTTCCAGCTCCCGCAGCAGCACCACCAGGGAGGCCGAGCGCCTCACCACCCGGTAGGCCGGGCGGTAGGCCGCCCGGTAGGTGGGGCTGTGGGACAGAGGACAGCACCCCTCGCTGATGTAGCGCTCCAGGTAGGCCTCCAGCTCCTGGAGGGTAAAGTCGAACACCCTCTGCTCCGTCAGCGTCCGAAGGGCGTCCAGCTTGCTCAAAAAGGTTTTGCGCCGCCCCTGGTGAATCTCCGCCGAGCGAAAAAAGTCCTGGTTCAGCGTGCGCAGGGCTGTGTCGCTGAACTCCAGGGCGGCCAGCGCCACCCGCACCATCCCGTTGCCGATGTCCTCCACCGGCGCCACGCTCAAATCGGTGGGCGTGGCGGCCCGCTCCGCCCGCAGCCAGGCCAGGGTGGCGTTTGGCTCATAAATCAGGTGCTCCCCGCCAAACTCATTTTGAAAAATCAGCTTTACCGCGTCACAGGGCTTCATCAAAGGATAGCGCCTGGCGTGGTCGGTCAGAACACGGCACAGTTCTAAATGATGGTCAGTTTCCATCCGTCAGTCCCGTCCTTTCCGCACAGCGGCGACAGCGCCGGTTTTTTCCATGAAAAAAAGATATGCGCCTTCCCAAGCGGAAAAGTGCATACTCTCCTCGGTAAACGCGCGGAGGCGGCGTGGAAGGGCCCTTCCACGCCGCCCGCCGTGCTTTATTTTAGCAAGCTTTGACCCAGCTGTCAAGACAAAATCCAGAACAAAAAGTCATCAAAAACGCCGCTTTACTGGGTCATTACGGCAGATTTGGATATAGTTTCCAGAGCAGCCGTGGGGTGACGGCGGCGCAGCCGGGCAATGCAGGCCACACAGGCGGGAATCAAGAACAGGTCCGCGCAGATCCACGCCGCGGGGGAGGCGAAGCAGGCCGCGGTGTAGCCCAGCATGGGCACGAAGAAGTAGCCCACCACCGTCCGGGCAATCATCTCCAGCACGCCCGCCAGAATGGCGAAAGCGCCAAAGCCCATGCCCTGAATGGAGAAGCGCAGAATGTTCACCAGGGCCAGCGGGAAATAGAAGGCCGTCAGCGTAATGATATAGCGGGTGGTAAGCGCCACCAGCGTCTCCACCCCGGCCTCTCCGGGGTCCAGGAACATCATCGTCGCCTGGGGCGCCAGCAGCAGCATGGCCACAAGGGCCATCCCGGAGTAAATCAGCCCCAGCAGCGAGCAGGCCCGCACCCCCTGGGGCAGCCGGTCCAGCTCCCCCGCGCCCACGTTCTGGCCGCAGTAGGTGGCCATGGCGGAGCCCATGGCGTCAAAGGGACAGCACAGCAGCTGGTAGACCTTGTTGGCGGTGGCCACGGCGGTGACGTAAACGCTGCCCAGGCCGTTCACGGCGGTCTGCATGACAATGGAGCCGATGGCGGTGATGGAGTATTGCAGGCCCATGGGCAGACCCATGGCGCACAGGCTCTTGCAGGCCTCCCAGTCAAGGCGGCTCTCCTCCCGCGTCACGTGGAGGATGGGGAACTTGCGAATCATATACGCCAGGCACGCGATACCTGACACCGCCTGGGACGCCACCGTGGCAATGGCCGCCCCGGCCACGCCCCAGCGAAACGCCAGGATAAAGAGCAGGTCCAGCCCAATGTTCAGCGCCGAAGACAGGGCCAGGAAATACACCGGGGTGCGGCTGTCCCCCAAAGCCCGGATGATGCAGGACAGCAGGTTGTAGAGGAACACCACCGGGATGCCCATGAAAATAACAAAAATATAGGCGTTGGCGTCCTCAAAAAGGTCGGCGGGCGTGTCCATGGCGGAGAGAATCGTCCGGCAGAACACCCCCGTGCCCACCGTGAGCACCAGAGCAATGGCGGCGGACAGGTAAGCGGCGTTGGCCACAAAGCGGCGCATCTGCGGATAGTCCTTCGCGCCCATCCGCTGGGCCACGGGAATGGCAAAGCCGCTGCACACCCCCAGGCAGAACCCAATCACGAAAAAGTTGATGGAGCCGGTGGCGCCCACGGCGCCCAGCGCCTGAGAGCCCAGGAGCTTGCCGACAATCATGGCGTCCACCATGTTATACATCTGCTGGAACAGCAGGCCGAACAGGGTGGGCAGCGTAAAGCCCAGCAGCAGCTTCATGGGGCTGCCGGAGGTTAAGTCTTTGGTCATAATAATGCCTCCTTCCAAAGGCGGGACTGTGGTTGCGATCAAGCTGGGCCTCCCTGGTTCCCCGCCCCAGCTTTCGCACTATTATAGCCCCTTCTCCAATAATTGCAAGCGTTGATTTCCACAATCTTCATCCCGGTTTTCTCTGGATTATTAGCTGATAGTTCCCGGTTTTCTCCCCTTATTTTTCGGTTTTTCCATGTGAAAGATATAAAATCCCCTGTTTCCCTTCCCCCTTTTCCGTCATTTCGCCCAGCAGCCCTGGTTCCACGTGGAAAAGCCGCCGCCCGGCCGCCGGTTTCCCACGGCGCGCGGAGAAAGCGCGGGAAGAACCGCCCTGGAATTATCCCAAAACATTGACATCCGCGCGGCAAATTGATAAAATATTTGCATTCGAGCGTTCGGGCTGCCCGCCGAGCCGCCCGCGCCTTATCGTCCATGGAGGGAAGGACTAATGTATCATTGCCAACTTCAATTTTACCTGGTAGGACAGGAACCCGGTATATTGGACCAGCTTCAGGAAATACCGCCGCTGGAGCATTTTTCCCACACATTTTCCCGCAGCGCCGCGCCGGACGCCGGCCTGTGCGCCCGGGCCGATGTGATTTGGGCCGACCTGAGCGGAATGCAGGACGGCGCCGCCGCCGCGCTGGAGGCGCTGCTGGGCGCCAAGCGCCCCCAGGCCCAGCTGATCGCTATCGCCCGCCAGGAACAGCTGCCCCTGCTCACCCAGTACCTGCCCCAGCTCCGGGACGTGTGGACCGCTCCCATCTCCCAGGAGGAGGTCCGCTTCCGCTTTCTGCGCTGGCAGCAGGACTGCAAGCAGGAGAAGGACCTGTGGGAGACCACCCAGTTTTTAGAGGCCGCCATCAACAGCGTGCCCAACCTGGTTTGGTATAAGGATAAGGACGGCGTCCACGAAAAGGTAAACGACAGCTTCTGCCAAACCGTCAAAAAGTCCAAGCAGCAGGTGCAGGGCCGCCGCCACGCCTACATCTGGGACGTGGAGCAGGACGACCCCGCCTGCATCGAGTCGGAGCGGGTGGTCATGGCCAAGCGGGAGACCTGTGTGTCGGAGGAGACCATCCAGACCGGAGAGGGGGAGCGGCTGCTCACCACCTATAAGTCCCCCCTGTACGATGTGGACGGCTCGGTGATGGGCACTGTGGGCGTGGCCATCGACGTGACCCAGGAGCGCGCCTATCAGCAGGAGATTATCCAAAAGAGCCATATCCTGGAGACCCTGTTCACCACCATGGACTGCGGCGTCATGTGCCATTCTCTGGACGGGCAGCGCATCCTCAGCATCAACCAGGCGGCGCTGAAGCTGCTGGGCTACTCCTCCCGGAGCGAGCTGCTGGCAAACGGGTTCGACATGGTGGCCTCCTCCGTGGCGGATGAGGACCGGCAAACGCTGTGCGAGCGCATCATGTCCCTGAACACCCCGGGGGACAGCGTCAGCGTGGAATACCGCGTGCGCCACGCGGACGGCAGCCTGCTGCACATTATGGGCAACGTCAAGCTCATTGAGGAGGACGGCGAGCTGTTCTACCAGCGCTTCCTGCTGGACTGCACCGCCCAAAAACTGCGCGAGCAGCAGGAGCGCCTGGAAAGCCAGCAGCGGCAGGAGGAGCTGATTCACGCGCTGAGCATCGACTACAGCCTGGTGTGCTATTTCGATTTGGACTCCGGCGAGGGCAGCCTGCTGCGCACCCCAGACAGCGACGCCAGCCCCTTTGCCCTGTTTTCCGACAGCGCCTCCCTCCAGGACAGCATCAGCGCCTATATCGACCGCTTCGTCTACCCCGAGGACCAGCAGGCCCTTCGGGACGCCTGCTCCCACCAGCGCTTGCGGGAGGAGCTGTCTAACAGCAGCACCTACTATATCAATTACCGCGCCGTGGACGCAGATCAGATTGTCTATTATCAAATCAAGGCCGTGCGGGCCGGCACGTGGGACAGCCGCCGCGGCATTGTGATCGGCTTCTGCAATGTGGACGACGAGACCCGGCGCGAGCTGGAAAAGAAGACCCTGCTGGAGGACGCCCTGTCCCAGGCCAACCGGGCCAGCAAGGCCAAGAGCACCTTCCTGTCCAATATGTCCCACGACATCCGCACTCCCATGAACGCCATCGTGGGCTTCACCACCCTGGCCCTCACCCATGTGGACCGCACGGACCAGGTGGAGGAATATCTGAAAAAGATTCTCACCTCCGGCAACCACCTGGTCAGCCTCATCAACGACGTGCTGGACATGAGCCGCATCGAGAGCGGCAAAATGCGTCTGGACGAGACGCTGTGCAGCCTTCCCGACATCCTTCACGGCCTGCGCAGCATTGTTCAGGCCGACATACGCGCCAAGCAGCTGGATTTGTACATCGACGCGGTGGACGTCATCGACGAGGACATCTACTGCGACAAGCTGCGGCTCAATCAGGTGCTGCTCAATCTGCTGAGCAATTCCATCAAGTACACCACCGCGGGCGGCATCGTCAGCGTACGCATCAGCGAGCGGCCCGGCGCCCCCAGCGGATACGCCAACTACGAGTTCTGCATCAAGGACACCGGCATCGGCATGAGCCCCGAGTTCGTGGCCCATATTTTCGAGCCCTTCGAGCGGGAGCGCAACTCCACCATCAGCGACATCCAGGGCACCGGCCTGGGCATGGCCATCACGAAAAACATCGTGGACATGATGAACGGCTCCATCATGGTCAAAAGCGAGCAGGGCATGGGCACGGAGTTTACCGTCTCCCTCACCTTCCGCCTCAGCTCCGCCCCCAAGGAGCCGGTGTCCATCCCGGCGCTGAAAAACTGCCGCGCCCTGGTGGTGGACGACGATTTCAACACCTGCGATAGCGTCACCTATATGCTTCAGCAGATTGGGCTGCGGGCGGAGTGGACCATGTCCGGGCGGGAGGCCGTGCTGCGCACTCAGCAGGCCATTTCCCGGGGAGACAGCTACCACATCTACGTCATCGACTGGCTCATGCCCGACATGAACGGCGTGGAGGTGGCCCGCCGCATCCGCAAGGCGGTAGGCGACGACGTCCCCATCATCATTCTCACCGCCTACGACTGGTCCGACATTGAGGACGAGGCAAAGCAGGCCGGCGTCACCGCTTTCTGCGGCAAGCCGCTGTTCCTGTCCGAGCTGAGAAGCTGCCTGCGCGACGTGGCCGCCGCCCAGGAGGCCCAGGGAAGCCCCGACGGCGGCCAGGAGGAATCCGCCGCTCCCCCTCCGGCGAAAACCCGTTCGGGCCGGATTCTGCTGGCGGAGGACAACGAGCTCAACCAGGAGATTGCCGCCGCCATTCTGGGCGAGGCCGGCTTTACCACCGAAATCGCCTCCAACGGACAGATTGCCGTGGATATGCTCCAACGCTCTCAGCCGGGCTATTACAACCTGGTGCTCATGGACGTGCAGATGCCGGTGATGGACGGCTACGCCGCCACCCAGGCCATCCGCGCCCTGGACAACCAGGCGCTGGCCTCCATCCCCATTCTGGCCATGACCGCCAACGCCTTTGAGGAGGACCGGCAGACCGCCCTCAAGTCCGGCATGAACGGCCACATCGCCAAGCCCATTAACATTGACACCCTGTTCAAAACCCTGGACAGCATTCTGAAGTAAAAAACTGTCCCCGGCGGTATAACCGCCGGGGACAGTTTTATTGTGCCTTGACCAGCAGCAGGACGGTCTCCACATGGGCCGTCCTGGGAAATAAGTCCACCGCCTCCGCCTGCGCGGGCCGGTAGCCCAGGGCCGTCAAGCGCTTCACATCCCGGGCCAGGGTGGCCGGGTCGCAGGAGACGTACACCACCCGGTCCGGCCCCATCTGGGCGATGGTGTCCACCACGGTAGGGTCCAGGCCCTTCCGGGGCGGGTCCACCACCACCACATCGGGCCGAGTCCCCTCCCGCTTTAGTTGGGCGGCCAGGTCCGCCGCGTCGCCGCACTCAAACCGGGTCTTGCCCTCCAGTCCGGCCCGGCGGGCATTCTCCTGGGCGTCGGCCACCGCCTGGGGAACAATCTCCACCCCAATCACCCGCCCGGCCCGCTGGGCCAGCGTCAAGCTGATGGCGCCGATGCCGCAGTACAGCTCCACCACCGTCTCCTCCCCGGTGAGGGCGGCAAACTCCAGGGCGCGGCGGTAGAGCACCTGGGTCTGGGCCCGGTTCACCTGAAAGAAGGAGGGCACCGACAGGCGGAACACATGGCCGCACAGCTCCTCCTCCAGCCAGTCCCGGCCCCATAGGGTGCGGTACTCGCTGCCCAAAATTACGTTGGTTTTCCCCGTGTTCACCGACAGGACCACCCCCGCCAGGGCGGGCGCGGCGCGGCGCAGCGCCTCCACCAGCTCCTCCTCGTGGGGAAGGCTTTTGCCGTTGGCCACCACGCAGCACAGTACCTCTCCGGCGCAGTTGGTGCGCAGAAACAGGTGCCGCACCAGCCCCCTGCCCGTCCGCTCCTGGTAGGCGGGGACATGAAAGCGCTCCATCCAGCCCCGGAAGGCGGCGCGGCAGGCCGTGTCCGCCTCCGGCTGAAGCAGGCAGTCCTCCACATCCACAACCCGGTGGCTGCGCGGCGCGTAGTAGCCCACGGCTCCCTGCGCCACGGGAAGCTGCACCTTGTTTCGATAGCGCCGGGTGTCCTCCGCTCCGTGAATCACCGGCACCGGTACCTCCGCCCCGCCGATGCGCCGCAGCGCGTCCTCCACCCGCTGCCGTTTGGCCCTCAGCTCCTCGGCGTAGCTCATATGCCGGAACTGGCAGCCGCCGCACCGCCCATAGTACGGGCAGTCCGGCTCCAGCCGCTCCGGGGAGAACTCCAGCATCCGCTCCACTCTCCCCCAGGCGGCGCTGTGGCCCACGTGCTCGATGAAGGTCTCCACCCGCTCGCCCCGCAGGGCGCCTTTGACGAACACCGCCACGCCCTCAATCCGGGCAATCCCCTCGCCGCCGCTGGCGTAGCCCTCAATCACCGCGGGGTAGACGCCGCCCTCCTTCAGCATGACGTCCGCCCCTCTCCCTGGGCCTTGTGCAGCTTGTGGAGCTCCTTTTTCCGGCGGTTGGAAAAACGGTCCTCCTCGCTGTAGACACAGCCGCAGTATTTCTGTAGATAAAGCCCCAACGCCCTGGCCTCCTCCTGCCCCGCCTGAAACCGGGGGCGGAAATCGTAAGGCACGAACTCCACCCCGTACTTCTCCCCCATCCTCGCCCCGGTGGCGCAAATCAGCTCCCGGTTTTGGTAGGGGGACACCAGCAGGGTGGTGGTAAAGCGCTCAAAGCCGTGCTCCGCGGCGTACTGGGCCGTGCGCTCCATGCGGCAGGCATAGCAGTAGCCGCAGCGGTGGTCGCTGTCCCCGGCCACGGCGGCGGTGAAGGGCCGAAGGCCGTAAAAGTCCTCCTCCTCCAGCGCAAGGCCGATGTCCTTTGCGTACTGCCGCAGGGTGTCCCGCCGGGCCTTGTACTCCTGGAAGGGGTGGATATTGGGGTTATACCAAAAGCCCACGGGCTCCACCCCCTCCTCCCGCAGCATTTGGACACAGGCCACGGAGCAGGGCGCACAGCAGATGTGGAGCAGGGTGCCCATAAAGCGCCCCTCCTTTCCCTTGTGGATGAAACGGCCAAGACCGCACAGCGGTCCCGGCCGTTTTGTGTTTACATTAAGAAACCCAGACCGCGCAGCACCGCGTACATCCCCGCGGCCGCCTCCTCCCGCAGGGCGGGGGCGTTGGGGTTAATCTGGCTCAGGGGAGCGTACAGCATATCGCCCTCCACCTCCAGCGCCTCCTCCAGACCCCAGGCCAGCACAGCCAGGCTGCTCCAGGCCCAGTCCGAGAAGGCCGCCATATCCGGCTCCTGAGAGATGATAATCTTGGCGTACTCGCTCTCGGCCAGCGCGCCGTAGCGCTTAATGCCCAGGTTCAGGTAGCAGGCCATGCGCCCCATGACGGTGAGAAATTCCTCCTGGGTGAGCACGCCGTCGGGGTCAAACAGGCCCTCGCCCTTCCCCTCCACCAGGCCCAGGGAGGCGATGGCGTTCACTCCCTCGGCGTACCATATTCCCTCGGGCACGTCGGAGAACTGGTTGTCCCCAAAATAGCTCACGTTGAGCACCCGGGCCAGCATCACACACAGCTGGGCGCGGGTGAGCTTGTCCTCCGGGGAAAACGCCCCGCCGCCGGTGCCGCTCAGCAGGCGGTAGGTCCCCATGGCGTTGATAGCCCTGGCATAGCCGCTGCCCTCCGCGTCGGAAAACCAGCGGCTGTCGTAGGCCAGCCCCAGCTTCTCCGCCACGTCGGGCGCCGGCAGCTCCTCAAACACGTGGCCGTTGTTGTAATAGACGTTGGCCTGGGGGGGCAGGGCCGCAAACAGGGCGGCCAGCGTGGCCTCGTCCGTCTCCGGGGCCACATAGAAAGCGCTCCCCCCCAGCACAATCCCCACCTGGGCGTCCTGCTCCTCCCCGCACAGGGCCAGGGCCACCGCGCTGGTGTAGGCGTCGTCCACCAGCAGCGTGGGGATAACGCCCACCTTGTCGGTGGTGTTGGCCTGGCTGGAGTAGAAGCGGGCGAAGGTGACCTTCAGCCCGTCCCCGTCAAAGATCCCCGGGAACTGCCCCTCGTCCAGAATGGTCTGGGCCACGCCCTTGCCGTAGCTGCGGCTGCCGATGACAATCCCCCGGTCCGTATCCCGCACGCCGGCGGACAGCAGCTCCGAGGAGCTGGCGCTGCTCCCATCCATCAGCACCATCACCGGCTTGCGGGTGGCGGCCTGGGCATGGCCGTCCTCCGCGCTCATGACCCCCATACCGTCCAAGTAGAGATACCGGCCCGGTCCGTTCAGGGCGTTGAGCATCTCCACGGCGGACTCGGTATAGCCCCCCGGGTTGCCCCGCAGGTCGATAACCCAGCGCTCCACCTGGCTGTCGTACTCCTTCAGCCCCGCCGCAAAGGCCGCCCCCGTCTCCTCGCCGAAGCTGGTGCAGCTGATATACCCCGTGCCGTCCTCCAGCACCTGGAACTGGGTGGTGGGCATGACCAGGGGCCGGCGGATGATGGTGTACGGCGCGCTCACCCCGTCCCGCAGCACCACCACGTTTACCTGGCTGCCCTCCTCGCCCAGCAGCAGCTCCTGGTGGCTTTGCTCGGCGGGGACGCAGGAGGTCCCGTTGATTTCCACAATCAAATCCCCCGCCCGCAGCTGCGCGTTCTGCGCCCCGCTGCCGGAGAATACCTCTTTTATCAAAATACCCTGCTCGGTGTACTCAATGGACACGCCGATGCCCGCCGCGCTGACTTCCCCCTCCAGACGGCCCAAAAACGACTGGTAGTACTCCTGACTCATATACTCCGTATAGGGGTCCAGCGCACCTAAAAGCTCCTCCAGGCTGTCCGCCTCATAGGCCTTTTCCGGCAGCTCCTCGTAATAATAAATTTCCAGCAGATCTATGGCCTGCTCCACCGTCAGCGCACTGGCTGGGGCGATAAGCAGAACCAGGGCCAGCAGCGCCGAGAGCAGACGGGCTAAGTACTTCTTCATGACAGTTCTCCTTTACGCATCCAGCAGGTTTTGTAAATTGACAAACGCACAGCCTTCGATTAAACTAAGTATACCACACAAATATGACAATGGGGTGAATTTTTTATGGTAAACTTTACTGAATTTTCCTTCCCCTCCCGGGACGGGGCGCACAAATGCAATGTCAGCCTGTGGACGCCCGAGGGCCAGCCCCGGGCGGTGGTGCAGATTGTCCACGGCGTGGCGGAGTACGCCGGGCGGTACGACCACTTCGCCCGCTATCTGGCGGACCACGGCTTCGTGGTGTGCGGCGAGGACCACCTGGGCCACGGCAAGACGGTGGACGACGGCAAATACGGCTACTTTGGGAAGAAGGACGGCTGGACCCTGGTGACGGCGGACGTGCGGCAGCTGCGGGTCCTCATGGGGGAGAAGTTCCCCGGCATCCCCTACTTCCTGCTGGGCCACTCCATGGGCTCCTTCCTGGCCCGGACCTATCTGTGCAAATACCCCGGCACGGTGGACGGCTGCATCCTGTCCGGCACCGGCCAGGAGAAGCCCGCCCTGGTGGCCGCCGGCAAGGCGGTGGCCAGCGCCGTGTGCGCCCTCAAGGGGCCGGAGGCGGTGAGCAAGCTGGTGGACCAGCTCTCCCTGGGGGCCTATAACAAGCAGTTCAAGCCCAACCGCACCACGGCGGACTGGATTTGCCGGGACGAGGCGGTGGTGGACGCCTATCTCAAGGACCCCTTCTGCACCTTCAAGCCCACCGCCGGGATGTTCCGGGACATGATGGGCGGCTTGCAGTATATTTCCAGCGAGGAGGGCCTGTCCAACATGGACCCACGCACCCCCGTCTACCTGTTCTCCGGCGACCAGGACCCGGTGGGCTCCAACGGCGAGGGTGTGAAGACGGTGTACGGCTTCTTCAAAGACCACGGCACCCGCGACTTGTCCATCAAGCTCTACCCCGGCGGGCGGCACGAGATGCTCAACGAGATCAACAAGGGCGAGGTATACGCCGACGTGCTGGCCTGGCTGGAAAAGAGAAGCGCAGAGCCGTCGTGAGCAGCGCGGATGGACCGAAGCGAGGACAAAAGCCCAAGGAGGGCCAAAGGCCCGAGTGGGTTTTGTCCGAGTCGTAGGGAAGCCGCGCGTCGCGAACAGGCGAAGCGTGACAACAGGGTCCGAAACGCAGGGGTGCACATTATGCGCCCATGTATCCTTATGCTTTGGCCCCGCGCCGCAGGAATTTGAACTGGGTCTCGGAGCACACCATGGCGGTGAATATCACGCAGAAGCCCAGGTACATCAGCGGCGTGGGCCGCTCCGCCCCAAAAAGCACCGAAAACATCACCCCGAAGGGGGCCTCCAGGGAGAGCAGCAGGGCGGCGGAGGCGGGCTCGGTGTACTTCTGTCCCACGTTCTGGAACAGCAGGGCCACGGCGGTAGAGCCGATGGCCAGGTACAGCAGCACCCACCAGGCGTAGGAGGGCAGGCCGCCTGTGGGCACGCCCCGGGTGAAGGCTGTCCCCACCCAGCACATGAGGGCCACCATGGCGAACTGGAGGATGGTGAGCAAAAAAATGTCCCGCCCTCCGGAGAACTTGGCCACCGCGATGATGTGGCAGGCCAGGAAAAATCCGGCGATGAGGGTGAGCACATCCCCCAAAGCCAGGGACAGCCCCCCGTCCCAGGACACCAGGCCGATGCCCGTCACGGACAAACAGGCGGCCAGCACGTTCCAGCGGGTGGGGCGCTTGCGGTCCACCGCCCAATAGAGGAAGGGGACAATCACGCAGTACACCGCGGTGAAAAAGGCGTTTTTCCCAGGCGTGGTGCCCATCAGGCCAAAGAGCTGGATGATGTACGCCGCGCCCAGCAGCAGCCCCAGCACCGCGCCCTGCCAGAGATAGCTCAGGTCCATATCCTTCCACCGCCGCCAGAACACCACGGCCAGCACCGCCGCCGCCAGGGTAAAGCGGAAGGCCAGCATGAACATGGGGTCCACATCGTCCACGGCGTCCTTAATCATGAAAAAGGTGGAGCCCCAGATGAGCGTGGCGCACACAATCATGGGCTTGGCCAGCTTTTTCATCACGGCTTCGTTCATAGCAATTCAACTCCAAGTAAATAATAGGAAATAGATTACGGAAAGGGGGCGGCTCTATGCTGCCGCAGGCGTTTTTTGCCGGGGACACGGTGGAGGCCGCCCGCGCCCTGGTGGGCAAATATCTGGTGCGGCGGTACGGCGCGGTCACCCTGGCCGCCCGCATCACCGAGACGGAGGCCTACGTGGGCCGGATGGACAAGGCCTGCCACGCTTACGGCTACCGCAAAACCCAGCGCACCCAGACCCTTTACGCCCCGCCGGGGACGGCCTACGTCTATCTCATCTATGGGATGCACTGCTGCCTCAACTTTGTCACCGAGCCGGAGGGCGAGCCGGCGGCGGTGCTCATCCGCGGCCTTGTCCCCAGGCATAACCTGGATATTATAGCAGAAAACCGCTTTCATTGCAAGGGCGCGGACATGAGCGCCTATCAAAAAAAGAACTTTCTCAACGGCCCCGGCAAGGTGTGCGCCGGAATGAACATCGACCGCTCCCTCAACGCCCTGCCCTACGGCTCGCGGTCGCTGTTTGTGTGCGCCAATCTGGAGGACGCCGGCCTACCCCCCTGCCCCCAGGACGAGGGACCGCTGCTCATCCACACGGGCAAGCGCATCGGCATCGACTACGCCCAGGAGGCCGTGGACTTCCCCTGGCGGTTCTACCTGTAAGCAATACAAGAGCCCCTCCCGGTTGGGAGGGGCTCTGTGTTTTAAAACGTATGTTTCACGTGAAACGTCACGGCTGCGTCATCAGCTCTGCCACGGTGCGGGCGTACAGCCGCGCCGCGGTGATGGCCTCCTGGAGGGTATTGCCGTGGGTGCCCACCTCCACCAGGATGGCCCCCGTGGAAACGTGCTGGTTAAACCGGGAGGTGCGCAGCACAATGGGCCGGGCCAGGGTGGCCCACTTCTGGGCGACGGCGTTTTGAATCTCCACCGCCAGCGACAGATTCACCTTCCAGTTGGGGTGGACCTGGCCGTTGGCGTCGCTGCCCATCACCATCATCACCTGGGCGCAGTTGTCCACCGAGCCGGACACCACCTTGTAAATTGTGCCGTCGCTGGCCACCAGCGCGTCCCGGTGGACATCCAGCAGCAGCACGATGGAGGGATACTCCTTCAGCGCGGCCGCCACCCCCTCCACCGAGCGGACATAGGCGTTGTTGTAGCTGGGGTAGTCGTACAGGGTGGTGTCGTGAATCACCCCGATGCCCGCCGCCTCGAACACCGCCGCCATCTCCTCCCCCACCCGCACCATGTTCTGCTCGGTATTCAGCGTGCGGTAGCTGTCGCTCTCCTCGTATACGTCCGTGCCGTCCATGGTATAGGCCTCGGTGGCGTGGGAGTGGTAAATCAGCACCTTGGGTCCCTCCCCCTGCGCCGACAGCTGGGGCGCGTTGGCCAGCAGGGCAGGGATGTCCAGCGTGTAGTCCGTGTGGTTGTAGATGGACACCTTTCCCGACGTCACATATTTCGCGGATGTCCCCGCCACCATGGTTTTAGCGATGATGCCCTCCGGCGCCGTGGTGGTGGCGGGCAGGTCGCCCCCATCCTCCTCCCCGTCCGGGTCCAGCTCGGCGGGGTCCTGGCTCTCCGGCGGGGGCGCTTCGGATGGCTCCGGCGCCGGCTGCTGGGAGGGCAGCGTTCCCCCCAGCAGAGACGACTGGGCCAGCACCAGCCTGTCCCAGCCGGACAGTCCTCCTCCCTCCTCCCGGAAGCCCAGCTCCGCCGCCAGCAGGGAGGTGGCCAGCTGGGCGCTGTCCGCCCACCGCAGCAAATCGCCCACCGCGGCGGCGGGGTCCCCCACCAGCCACACCAGCCACGCCGCCAGGACGGCCACAAACACCGCCGCCCCAATCCGCACGCCCCGCAGAATGGGCCGGGTTGTCCTTCTCTTTCGCATTGCGCTCACCTCTCTTGCATGGTATGCGCCGCTGGAAGAAAATAGACCCTTGACACACAAAGTTCCCCGAGTTATACTTAGTGAGAAAAGTATAATTAGTAGGAGGAATCGCATTGAAGATGAAACTTCCCAAGGACCAGTTCCTGTCCACCGTGCGGGTGGGGGACAAGGGCCAGATTGTCATCCCCAAGGAGGTGCGGGACCTGTTTGAGATTGAGCCGGGGGACAACCTGCTGCTCATGGCGGACAAGAAAAAGGGCATCGCCATCGTGGCCTTTGACGGCATGATTGACTTTATGGACCAGTCCATCCGGCAGGCGCGCCAGGCGCAGCAGGAGCAGAAAGAGGAGGAGGCAACGTGAACGCCATTGAAATTCTGGGCCTCACCAAAGAATACGCGGGCCGAAGGGTGGTGGACCGTTTGGCCCTCACCGTCCCGCCGGGGGAGCTGTTCGCCCTCTTAGGGGTGAACGGAGCGGGCAAATCCACCACCATCAAAATGCTGTGCTGCCTCACCGCGCCCACCCAGGGGGACGCGCAGCTCATGGGCCGCAGCGTGCGCACCCAGAGCCACCAGGCCAAGGAGGTTTTGGCCGTCTCTCCCCAGGAGACGGCGGTGGCCCCCGCGCTGAGCGTGAAGGAAAACCTGGCGCTCATGGCGGGCATCTACGGCCGGGACGAGCAGCGGGCGCAGCAGGTCATGGAGCAGCTGGGGCTTGCACCGTGGGCGAAGCACCGGGCCAAAACCCTGTCCGGCGGGTGGCAGCGGCGGCTGTCCATCGCCATGGCGCTGGTGTCCCAGCCGGAGGTGCTGTTTTTGGACGAGCCCACCCTGGGGCTGGACGTGCTGGCCCGGCGGGAGCTGTGGGAGGTGATACGGGGGCTGAAGGGCAGCACCGCCATCGTGCTCACCACCCATTATTTAGAGGAGGCCGAGGCCCTGGCCGACCGCATCGGAATCATGAACGCGGGCCGCCTCCGGGCGGTGGGGACGGCGGACGAGCTCAAGGCCCTGGCGGGCTGCGCGTCCTTTGAGGACGCCTTTGTGGCCCTGGCGGGAGAGGAGGCGGCGTCATGAGGGTAAAGGCATTTGCCGTGCGCAATCTCAAGGAGCTGTTCCGGGACCCTTTGACCCTGTTTTTCGGGCTGGCCTTCCCCCTGGTGCTGCTGCTGCTGATGAACCTCATCCAGCGCAATGTCCCGGTGCACGTATTTGAACTGAACACCCTGGCCCCGGGCATCGCCCTGTTCGGGCTGACCTTTATGGCGCTGTTCTCCGGGATGCTCCTGGCCCGGGACCGCTCCTCCGCCTTTCTCTCCCGGCTGGCCGCCTCCCCCATGACGGCGGCGGACTTTTTGCTGGGCTACCTGCTCCCCCTGCTGCCCATGGCGGTGGGGCAGAGCGTCATCTGCCTGGGGGCGGCGGTGGCCCTGGGGCTGCCGCTGAGCTGGAAGCTGCCGGCGGCGGTGCTGTCTCTGATTCCGTCGGCCCTGCTGTTCATCGCCCTGGGGCTGCTGTGCGGCACACTGCTCAGCGACAAGCAGGTGGGCGGCATCTGCGGCGCCCTTCTCACCAACGTCACCGCCTGGCTGGCGGGCATCTGGTTCGACCTGTCCCTGGTGGGCGGGGCGTTTCAGAAGGTGGCCTACGCGCTCCCCTTCGTCCACGGGGCGGACGCGGCCAAGGCCGCCCTGGCCGGGGACTGGGCCGCCCTGCCCGGTCATCTGCTGTGGGTTTCCATCTGGGCGGCGGTGACCATGACCGCAGCGGCCGCCCTGTTTCGCTGGAAAATGGTGGAGCATTGAGATGATTTTGTCGAAGGCTTTCGGCGGCAGGCTCTTGAAATTCTCGTCCCGTTGTGATACAATGAAATATCATCGAAGCAGCACGGAAAGGCCCTGGAGCATGGGAACCATGCTGTGGACAACATAAGGAAAGGTGAGGATTCCAAATGGGCTTTTTCAGCACACCCAAAACGGATACGCAGATGTCCGTAATTACTGAAAGCGAACGGCAGCAGGAAAGTCTGCCCTCTCCCTCCAAGATAAGCAGCACCGTCATCACCCAGGGCGTCACCGTCAAGGGCACCATCCGGGGCGAGGGCGTGGTCCAGGTGGAGGGCGTCGTGGAGGGCGAGTTCGGCATGGTAGGCGCCGTCATCGTCTCCGACACCGGACTGGTCCGCGGCCCCATCTCCGCCGATGTGGTCCGGGTGGCCGGCCGGGTGGAGGGCAATGTGGTCGCCCGGGAGCATATGCGCCTGGAGCAGACCGGCACCCTCATCGGCGACGTGGCTACCGCCTCTCTGGTGGTGGAGGACGGCGGCTGCCTCAACGGCCGGTCCACCATGACCAAGGCTCCCGAGCCCGACCCGGAGCTGCGCAGCGTTCAGGACCTGGGCGACCTTCAGTTCGGCCCCGGCTACGACGTGGACGGCGAGTAAACGGCTTCATTCATACATAAAAGCGCCCGGTTTCACAGAGAAACCGGGCGCTTTTCCTATTTACAAATTGTCAAGAAGCAAGGGGTGGTGTCCTCCCGCCCGCAGCGCCTGCTCCAGCGCGCGCAAAAGGCCCTCCCGGTGGGCGGGATGGGCGCAGCGCTCAATGATTTGCCGGGCGCACTCCCCGTCGTCCCGCCCCCGAAGGTCGGCTGTGCCAAACTCGCTGATAACCACGTCCACGTCGTGGTGAATCACATCCACATGGCCCACGGCGGGCACAATGCAGGACAGCTGCCCGTCCTTCCGGGCCGCGGGCAGCAGCATCACCGACAGCCCGGCAGCGGCGGCGAAGGCCGCGCCGTTGCCAATGCCGTTGACCACCCTTGTGCCGCCGATGTGGCTGGCGTTCACGTTGCCGAACACGTCCATCTCCAGCCCCGTGTTCAGCGCCAGCACCCCCAGGCCGCTCACGGCGGCATAGCCGTTGCACACCTCCATGCTGCGCAGCACCAGCCGGTCCTTCAGCCCGCCGCCCAGGCAGCGCAGCCGCGCCAGCGTCTCAGGGTCGGAGACAATGGAGCCGCCGGACAGCAGTTCGGCCTTCCCCTGGGCCAGCAGCTCCGCCATGCCAGCCTGCAGCGCACCGCAAAAAAATGTCAGCCGCTCATACCGGCTGCCCTTCAGCGCCTCCACAACGGCCCCGGACAGCCCGCCGATGCCCGTTTGCACGGGGGGCAGCGTCTTTCCGGGAAACGCCCGGTCCAGCCAGGTCATCAGGTTTTCGCAGATGGCCCGCTGCGCCGGGGTGGGCGCGGCGGGGGGCGCCGCCTCGTCCGGCTGGTGGGAAAAGGTCACCGCCGCCACCTTGTCCAGGTCAATCTGGACATAGCTCCGGCCTACCCGCTCGCCGGCGCTGCCCAGCGCCGTCCCGGCGTGGGCCGGGCCCTCATAAACGTCGTGCAGTCCCAAGAGCAGCTCGGGCTGGGCGGTGTTTATCTCCACGATGATTCTCCGGGCCATGCCGCACATGAGCTGGGTCATGCCCACGCTGGTGGTGGGAATCAGCCGGCCGTCGTCATCCAGCCCCAGGGCCTCCACCACCGCCACGTCGGGAATGCCGAAGCCGCCCGCGGCAAACACCCGGGGCATTCTGGCCATGGACACCTCCACGTAGCGCAGCCGCTGCGCGTTGGCCAGCTCCCGCACCCCGCCGGCCACCGTAAAGGGGGCGCGGCGGTTTAAAATCCCCGCCTGGGCCAAAGCGTTTTCCACCTGCGGGGAGAGCTGGGCGGCGGTGATGAGCTCTATGCCTCGGATATCCCCCGCCCTCCCCCGCTCCGCCAGGGCCAGCAGCACCGCTTTGGGGTCCCCGGCGGCGGTGTAGCCGCTGGCGGCCACCACGGCCCCCTCCGGGATGAGGGCGGCGGCGTCCTGGGGCGAGCACAGCTTTCCGCTGAGCCGGTGGGGCACCCTATACAGCGCTGTCATAGGCGCTCTCCCGGCCGGCGCCCGCCGCCACCGCAAAGGAACCCAGCTTCCGGCCCAGCATTTCCTCCAGCCGCGCCCCGGCCGCAATCAGCCCGTCCACGTTCACCCTGCCGCCGCACTCCATGCGCTTGGCCATGGCCGCGAAGTCCTCCGTGCACACCAGGCCGGTGCGCCCCTGGGTGTAGTAGTAGTCCCCTGTGCCGTGGATGACCGCGCCGTCCATGCGGTTGGCCGGCTGCCCGCCAATGCCGCCCAGGGTGCACTCAAACTGGGTCATGCCCGCCTCCATGGCCGCGTAGTAGCAGGCCATGCCCATGCCGTTTACATCGTGGATATGCAGGGTGTGCATGGCGGGGTCGGGCCAGCGGCGCATAATCTCGCCAAAGTATTCCGTCACCCGGTCGGGGGTGGCGTCGCCGCTGGTGTCCGCGTGCTCCACCTCGTCAAAGCCCATGTCGAACAGGCGCTGGGCGAAAACGTACGCCTGCTCCAGCGGGACGCGGCCCATGATGGGGCAGCCGAATATGGTGCCCACATTGCCGCACACCCGCTGGATTCCCCCGTCGTGCAGCAGCTTTACCGAGCGCTCCGCCTCGGCAAACAGCTCCTCGTGGGTGCTGTTCATGTTCTTTTTCGCGTAAGCCTCGCTGGTGGCCAGCTGGCCGGTGAGCACCCGGTCGATGGGCGCGCCCTTGGCCTTCAGCTCCACCGCCCGCTCCACCGCCCGGCGGTTCAGCGCCAAAAAGGTGTACTCCACGTCCTTCCTCCGGGGAAGCATCATGGCGAATTTGTCAATCTCCTTGAACTGGGGCAGATAGACCGGATGGGCGAAGGACCCCACCTCCAGTCTGGTCACCCCCGACGCAATCAGCCGCTCCGCCAGCTCCAGCCGCTGTTCCAGGGGCAGGTAACGCTCCTCATGCTGCAGGCCGTCCCGCAGCGTTGTGTCAATGATACATACCTTGCGCATACCGGCCCCCCTCATTTGCTCTCCACAATCAGGGACACGCCCTGGCCGCCGCCGCAGCAGAAGGTCACCAGGCCGCGCCCGCCGCCCCGCCGCTTCAGCTCATACACCATCTTGGTCACCAAGACGCCGCCGGTGGCCGCCAGCGGGTGGCCCAGGGCAATGGCTCCGCCGTTGGGGTTGAGCTTGTCCAGGTCCATCCCCAGTTCCCGGATACAGGCCAGGGACTGGGGGGCAAAGGCCTCGTTCATCTCAATCACGTCCATGTCCTCCATGGTCAGCCCGGTCTTTTCCAGCAGCTTCCGGGTGGCGGCCACCGGGCCGATGCCCATAATCCTGGGGTCCACCCCCGCGCTGGCAAAGCCGCCGATGTAGCCCAAAATCTCACAGCCCAGCGCCTCGGCCCGGGACGCCTCCATCAGAATCACGGCGCTGGCCCCGTCGCTGTTGGGGGAGCTGTTTCCCGCGGTGGCCACGCCGTCCGGCTTGAAGGCGGGCTTCAGCTTGGCCAGGGTCTCCATGGTGCAGTCCCGGCGGAATACCTCGTCGGTGTCCACAGTGGTCTGCGTCCCCTTTTTGGCGTCGGTAATGGTCACCGGCACAATCTGCTCCCGAAACCGGCCCTCGTCCCAGGCGCGCACCGCCTTGCGGTGGCTCTCTACGGCAAAGGCGTCGCAGTCCTGCCGGGTCAGGCCGTACATCTGGGCCAGGTTTTCCGCCGTGATGCCCATGTGGGGATTGCCCACCTCCTCCGGCGCCAGCCGGGACTTGCCCCGAAACTCCGGCGCGGACATATCGTGCAGGCGCTTTTGCTGCATCAGCACATAGGGCCGGTTGGAGTCGGACTCCACGCCCCCGGCCAGGATGCACTCCGCGTCCCCCGCCCGAATCAGCGCGTCCGCCCAGGAGATGGCGGTGAGGGAGGTCCCGCACCGCCTATCCACGGTGACGGCGGGCGTCGTGATGGGCAGGCCGGCCGCCAGCGTCACATAGCGGGCCATGTTGGCAATGTCGTGGGCGTACAGATTGCCGTAGATGACCTCGTCAATCATCTTCCCGTCAATGCCGGCCCGCTCCACCGCCGTCTTCACCGCCAGCGCCCCCAGCTCATGGGCCGGCACGCCGGACAGCACGCCGCGGATACGGCCCACCGGGGTGCGCACCGCGGCCACAATAGCAGTTCTTCTCATAGCGTTGCAGCTCCTTCTTTTAATCATCCACGATGGCGAACGCGCGCACCCAGGCCGCGCTGGCCCGCTCAATTTTCACCGGTACCCCGAAAAAGCGAAAGCCATAGGGGGGCAGCTGTTCCAGGTTGTTCAGCTTTTCATACTGCACATAGGCCTTGGCGGCCCCCGCCTTGTGCCCTTCCCAGCACACCGCCGGGTCCCCGGTCTCCTGGAAGCGCTTGAGCGCGTACTCACGGGGCACGTCCCAGCTCCAGGCGTCGGTGCCCACCGCGCGCACCCCCTGGTCCAGCAGCCACAGGGTCCCCTCCCGGCCTACGCCACAGCCCCGGCTCAAATACTCCGGTCCGCCCCAGGCGGACATGGCGCTGGTGTGCAGACAGACGATATCGCCGGGCTTGAGCCGGTAGCCGATACGGTCAAAATATTCCTGAAAGTCTCTGGCAGTGCACACATAGCCGTCCGGCTTATGGCTGAAATCCACCATCACCCCGTCGCCCATGAACCAGTCCAGGGGCACCTCGTCCACGGTCCAGGCCGGCTCGCCCCCGTTCATGGTGGGGTGGTAGTGATAGGGGGCGTCCACATGGGTCCCCGTGTGGGTGCACAGCTCAATCTGCTCCACCGCCCAGCCGTGCCCGTCCAGGCACTGCTCCCGGGTCAGGCCGGGGTAGGCGGCCAGAAAGGTGCTCACCGACGCCTCGTCGTCATGCCGGCGGTAGCGAATCTTGGGTATCTGCACCGGGCGGTCCACTGGCAGGCCGTCCACGATGCTCACGCTCAAATCAATGATTTTCATGGCTTCTCCTTGTCCCTCACCGCACCAGCGGGGGGATGCCCATAATCTGCCGGGCCTCCGCGGGGGTGGCGGGCCGCTTGTTGTAAAGCCGGATGAGCGCCGCCGCCCGCTCCACCAGCCCCGCGTTGGTGGCGGGAACGCCCCGGTCCAGGTAGAGATTGTCCTCCAGCCCCACCCGCACGCCGTTGGCCCCCAGGGCCAGGGCGGTGTACAAAATGGGCAGGTGGCCGGCTCCGATGCCGGTGGCGGACCACAGCGCGCCCTGGGGCAGATGGCGCACCAGGTATTGGAGATTTTCCGGCGTGGCGTCCATGCCGCCCAGCACGCCCAGCACAAACTGGCACCACAGCGGCGCTTGCAGCAGCTTCAGCTTCTGGAAATAGTGGGCGGCGTTGCCCAGCATTCCCATGTCGAAAATCTCCACCTCGGGCTTGACGGCGCACTCCAGGTAGGTCTTGGCCAGCTGCTTTAAAAAGGCGGGGTCGTTGTTGAACTCCTTGGCGTCGCCCCAGTTGAAGGTGCCCGCGTCAAAGCTGCCCACCTCAATCTCCGGGATTTTTTGAAAGTGCTCCAGCCGCGACTGGGTGGAGCGCGTGCCGTCCAGCCCCGGTCCCCCCGAGGAGGTGCAGTTGATGACCACATCGCACTCGGGGTTGGCGCGGATGAGCCGGATGGTCTGTTCAAAGCGCCTGTAGTCCATCACGCCGTTCCCGTTTTCGTCCCGCATATGCAGATGGACCACGGCGGCCCCCGCCCGCCAGGCGGCAATGGCGTCCTGGGCAATCTCCTCCGGGGTGACGGGGAGATTGCTGTTTTTCGCCCGGGGCGTGCTGGTGCCGGTCATGGCGCAGGAGATGATGACGCGGCTGTTTTTCAGATCTTCCAGTTCCATATCCATACTCCTCACCTCACAGTTTCCCCGCCATGGGGCAGGCGCAATAGTGGCCGGGGGCAATCTCTTTCAGCTGGCAGTCCTGCCCGGCGCACTGCTCGCCGGCATAGGGACAGCGGGGGGCGAAGCGGCAGCCGGGCTTGGGCTCCACGGGGGAGGTCAGCTCGCCGGACAGCGCCTCGTTCTCCAGCCCCTGCTGGCCCAGGACGGGCGCGGGGATGGCGGAGAGCAGCGCCTTGGTGTAGGGGTGGGCCGGGTGGGCGAACAGCTCCGCGGAGGGCGCCCGCTCAATCATCTGCCCCAGGTACATCACGCCAATCTCATCGGAGATGTGCTTGACCACCGACAGATTGTGGGTGATAAACAGATAGGTCAGCCCCATCTGCTCCTGAAGGTCCATCAGCAGGTTGAGCACCTGGGCCTGGATGGACACGTCCAGGGCGGACACCGGCTCGTCGCACACCACAAAGCTGGGGTTGAGGGACAAAGCCCGGGCGATGCCGATGCGCTGGCGGCGGCCGCCGTCCATCTCGTGGGGATACATGGTGGCGTACCGCTCGGACAGGCCCACCGTCTTCATCAGCTCATAGGTGCGCGCCTCAATCTCCTGAGGCGTGGCGTACAGCTTGTGAAAGCGCAGCGGCTCGGAGATGGTCTGAAACACGGTCCGCCGGGGGTCCAGGGAGGCGTAGGGGTCCTGGAAGACAATCTGCATATTCCGCCGCAGCTCCATGGACTCCTTTTTTCCGCAGCCCAGGATGTTTTTCCCCCGGAACAGCACTTCGCCGGAGGTGGCGGGCAGCAAGCGCAGAATGGTGCGGCCCAGGGTGGACTTGCCGCAGCCCGACTCGCCCACAATGCCCAGGGTTTTGCCCGCGCCGATGGAAAAGCTCACGTCGTCCACCGCGTGGAGCTTGCCCCGGGGGGTGTCAAAGTATTTTTTCAGGTTCCTGCACTCTAAAATGGGCTGGCTCATGTCCCCTCTCCCTCCTCTGCAAACAGGTGGCATTTAATTTGATGGCTGCCCTGCGCCCACAGGGGGGCGGAGACCTGCGTGACCTGCTCCTCCCCGTCCGGGCCGGTGGTCTCCACAGGGTAGGGGACGGTGCACTGCGGCGCGCAGCGGGGGCAGCGGGGATGGAACTTGCAGCCCTGGGGCAGGTCGGTGGGCTCGGGCATCAGCCCGTCGATGGGCTGAAGGCGGCGGCTGTCCACGTGGATGTTGGGGATGGAGCGGAACAGCCCCTCGGTGTAAGGGTGGTGCTTCCGGGCGGGGTCAAACAGGTCCTCCACTGTGCCGTACTCCACAATCTCCCCCGCGTACATGATGGCCACGTAATCGCAGATATTGGCCACCACCCCCAGGTCGTGGGTGATAAGCAGCATGGACGAGCCCAGCTCCCGGCGCAGCCGGCGCATCATATTGAGCACCTGGGCCTGGATGGTCACGTCCAGGGCGGTGGTGGGTTCGTCGGCGATGAGCAGCTCGGGGCTGCACGCGATGGCGATGGCAATCACCACCCGCTGCTTCATGCCACCGGAAAACTGGTGGGGATAGTCGCTCATGCGGAAGGCGGGAATGCCCACCATTTCCAGCAGGCGGCCAATCTCCCCGTCCAGGTCCCCGCCCTTTAAATCGGGCCGGTGCAGGCGGATTACCTCCGCAATCTGGTCCCGGACGGTGAGCACAGGGTTCAGGCTGGTCATGGGGTCCTGGAAAATCATAGAGATTTTACCGCCCCGGATGCTCCGCATCTGGGCCTCGCTTTTTTTCAGCAGGTCCTCCCCGTGGAAGAAAATCTCTCCCGCCGGAATTTTGGCCGTGTACTTGGGCAGCAGCTGAAGGATGGACAGGGCGGTGGTGGTTTTGCCCGCGCCGGTCTCGCCCACAATGCCCAGGGTCTTCCCCTTGGGGATGGTCAGGCTGACGTCGTTGACGGCGTGGACCACCTCGCCCTCCGTGACATATTGGATGGTCAGATTCCGAATCTCCAGCAGTTCGCGTTCATTTGCCATGGGTCACCCTCCTTATGCCTTCCCCTTGAGCCGGGGGTCAAGGGCGTCGCGCAGGCCGTCGCCAAACAGGTTAATCGCCAGCGCGGTAATGGTAATGAAAATGGTGGGGAAAATCACGATGTGCCCCGTGTACCGCAGAGAGGAGATGCCGTCCGAGGCAATCTGGCCCCACTCCGGGGTGGGAATGGGAGCGCCCAGCCCCAGGAAGGAGAGCAGCGCGCCCATCAGAATGTTGCGGGCCACCTGCATGGTCGCCTGCACCAGAATGGTGTCCATGGCGTTGGGGATGATGTGGCCCAGGATAATCCGCGCGTCCCGCAGGCCCAGGGCACGCTCAGCCTCGATGTACTCCTGGTCCACCAGGTTGAGCACCGCCGAGCGGACCACCCGGGTAAAGCTGGCCAGCTGGCCGATGGCGATGGCGCAGATGAGCTGGACGATGCCGCTGCCAAAGCCCGCGGCGATGGCCAGGGCCAGCAGCACGCTGGGGATGGAGATGAGGATGTCGAAGGCGCGCATGAGCAGGCTGTCAAACCGCCCGCCGTAATAGGCGGCGGCCGTGCCCAGAATCACCGCCGCCACGGTGGTGATGGCCGTGGTGCCAAAGCCCAGCAGCAGCGAAATGCGGCTGCCGTGGACGATTCGGGCGAACAGGTCCCGGCCCATGCCGTCGCAGCCAAACCAGTGCTGGGCGCTGGGCTTGGCCAGCTTGTCGGCGGCGGACTGGGTGATGGCGGCGCTGTAATCCACAATCACGTCGGCAAACACCGCCATGAGAATCAGCAGCACGATGACCGCCATGGACACCATGGCCACCTTGTTTTTCTTTAAGCGGCGCCATGCCTCGGCATAGGCGCTGTTATTTTTTCCTCGTGCCTCAGCCATTGCCCGCCGCCTCCTTTTTGTGTGCTTTGCGGCCCTTGCCGCCGGAATACTTGGCCCGAATGCGGGGGTCTACCGCAGCGTACAGCAGGTCTACCACCAGCATAATCATCATGAAGGTAAAGGCCATGAGGGTGATGGCCCCGATCACCAGCGGCGCGTCGTTGCGGTTCAGCGCGTCCTGCACCAGCGTGCCCAGCCCGGGAATGACGAACACCTTCTCCATGGCCACCGCGCCGCCCAGCAGCGCGCCCATGGTGGTGCCGGAAATGGTGATGAGGGGCAGCAGCGCGTTGCGGAAGGCGTGGCGCCAGATGGTGGTGCGCTCGGCCACGCCCTTGGCCCGGGCGGTGCGGATATAGTCCTGCCGGGTGGTGTCCAGCATGGTGGAGCGGGTGAAGCGCAGAAATTGGGCGGAGTAGGAGATGCCCAGGGTGGCGGCGGGGAGAATCCAGCTCATCCAGCCGTTGGTGACGCCGCTGGCCGGCACCAGCTTGAGCTGGTAGGAAAACAGCAGCACCAGCAACGCCGCCATACAGAAGGTGGGCACCGCCGAGAGCAGCATGGACGCCACCGTGGCCACCCGGTCCAGAATGGAATACTGCCGCACTGCCGACAGCACGCCCAGAGAGATGCCCACCAGCATGGCGATGCCCATGCTGAGCAGGGTGAGTATGATGGTGTAGGGCCACCGGCCCATGATGATTTTCATCACGGGCTCGTTATAGTAGTAGGACGTGCCGAAGTCGCCCCGGCAGATGCCCGCGATGTACTTTCCATAGCGCACCACCAGCGGGTCATAGAGGCCCAGCTCCTCGTTATAGGCGTATACGTCCTCCTCACTGGCGTCCGCGCCCAGCTTGTTGCGCCCCACGTCCACCCGGGACATGGACACCAGCGCAAACACAATGAAGATGATGA
Organism: uncultured Oscillospiraceae bacterium; assembly: GCA_948766235.1. Lineage (GTDB taxonomy): Bacteria > Bacillota > Clostridia > Oscillospirales > Oscillospiraceae > Enterenecus. The sequence continues at coordinate 57,899 of CAQCFX010000004.1, forward strand.
CCAGCATCATGGGGATGATGCTCAGCAGTCGCTTGATGACAAATTTAATCATATGTTCTCTCCTATCGTCGGTTCAAAGGAGGCTTGGGCGCCGCCGGCCTTACGCTTCGCGGCAGAGCGCGGCGCGGGGACGGGAAAGCCCGATTTCGCCCCCGCGCCGTCTCTCAGCCGCCTGAGACGCTCTCAGTCTGCCCAGGTCCAGTTGCAGATATAATCGCTCAGGATGCTGGGACACCAGGCCATGCCCTGCAGGTGCTCCGAGCAGCCGTAGTTCATCATCTGATAGGCGATGGGGACATACATACACGTCTCGCCCACCTGAGTGCTGATGTCCTCATAGATGGCGATACGCTTGGCGTCATCATAGGTGGAGCCGGCCTCCTCAATCATTGCCTCGATGTTCTCGATGGTGTTGTTGCGCCCCACATAGCCGGCGGGCTTATAATACAGCTTATAGAACAAAGGCGCGTTGTAGGGAATGCTGGCCAGGTTCCAGGCGCAGGCCTCGATGTCCCCGGCGAACAGGGCGGTCTTCACCGCGCCGCCCTCCATAGAGTTCAGCGTCACGTCCACGCCGATGGCGCTCATAGCCTCCTTGAAGGCCGCGCCCAGGGCGGGGCCGTAGCCGATGGTGGACACGGTGAGGGTGAAGGACATCTCCTCCGGGCTCAGGCCGGACAGGGCCAGTTCCTCCTTGGCCTTCTCAATGCTGTACTCATAGGAGGGGATGGCGTCACAGTAGCCCTCCTCCCCCACGCTGAGCATGGTATTCTTCTCCACCGGGGTGGCCAGGTCGTTCCACACCAGGGTGCACCAGGACTCCTTGTCGATGGCGTAGGCGATGGCCTTGCGGAAGTGCTCGTTGTTGAGGGGGGCCTCCGCCTGGTTAAAGGCGATGAAGTAGGCGGCGTTGCGCTGGAAGGAGTGAACGGTCATGCCGTCGGCGTTCTTCACGTAGTCCACGTCCAGGGCGGTGGTCACCTGGTCCAGGTCGATTTCGCCGTTGAGCAGGGCGGTGAGCGCGGTGTTGTTGTCGGGAATCAGCTTGTAGTTCACCGTCTCAAAGTAGGGCTCTCCGCCCCAGTAGTCCTTGTTGGACTCCAGGGTCACGCCCACGCCGGTGGTGTTGGACACGAACTTGTACGCGCCGGTGCCGATGAGCATTTTTTCATTGTCGTCGCCGTTGGCCTCCACCACGCTCTTGCTGACGATGCACCAGGGATAGGAGGCCAGCTGAAGGATGAAGTTGGGGTAGGAGTATTCCAGCGTGATTTTCACCGTGTGCTCGTCAATGGCCTCGGCGCTCTTGATGACCGCGGCCTTGCTCTTGGTGGTGGGCATCTCCTTGGCGCGGTTCATGGTGAACACCACGTCCTCGGCAGTGAAGTCGCTGCCGTCATGCCATTTGACGCCCTGTCGCAGATTAAACACATACTCCAGGCCGTCGTCGCTGATGGTCCAGTCGGTGGCCAGCAGGGGCACGGCCTCAAATTTGGTGCCGTTGAACTTCACCAAGCCCTCGAAAATCTGCACAAACATGCAGTATTCCTCGTTGACGGTGGTGACCTGGGGGTCCAGGGAAGTGATGTCGCTGGTGATGCGCAGATTCAGCGTGGGATGGGTCTTTTCCGCGGGTTCGTTGGATCCGGAGTCCGTGCTCAGGGCGGGGTCCTTGCTGGCGCCGGGGTCCGCGCTGGGCGTGGTGCCGCCGGTGCATCCGGCCAGCAGGCTCAGGCACATGGCCAGCGCCATGAGCAGGGAGACTGTCTTTTTCATTTCAGTACCTCCTAAAATAATTTTCACAGAGCCGTTCGACCGCTGCATCCGGCTCTGCCTTGTATATATAGCAATTATCATGCCAAATTCTCGAGAAAAGCAACCGTCGTTTTTCAACGTTTTTCCCATATTCCCGTGCCTTTTTTGGCGCACGCAGAAAATAATATGTGCCGCATCTGGCACTGAGCCAAATACGGCACATATCAATCCAGTGGAATTTGATACTGCTGAACTTTTCGATAAAAGGTTCGGCGGGAAATGCCCAGGCTGTCCGCCGCCGCCTGCCTGTTGTTTTGGTGGTTCTTCAGCGCGGCGCGAATCACCTGCTCCTCACACTGGGCCACCGCGTCCTCCAGACGGGTGGGCCATGGGCACTCCGAGGGCGCGGCCTCAAGCGCCTGCCGCCTCCCCCCCTGGTGCAGGCTGCTGGGCAGGTCCTCGGGCAGGATATATTCCCGGCTGCACAGCACCACGCAGCTCTCCAAAATATTTTGCAGCTCCCGAATGTTCCCCGGCCAGCTGTAGCGCAGCAGCAGGCGGTAGCCCTCCTCGGTGAGGCGCACGCTCTTGCGGTACTTTTGGTTATACTGCTCCAGATAGTGGGCGGCCAGCAGCACTACATCGTGCCCCCGCTCCCGCAAGGGCGGAATCACAATGGGCACCACGTTCAGCCGGTAGAATAAATCCTGGCGGAACTGCCCCTCCTCAATCATCTGCTCCAGGGGGCGGTTGGTGCCCGCCACCAGCCGCACGTCCACCTTAATGGAGCGCTGCCGCCCCACCTTTTCAATCTCTCCCTCCTGGAGAACGCGCAGCAGCTTGGCCTGCATGGCGTAGGGCATATCCCCAATCTCGTCCAGAAACAGGGTGCCCCCCTCTGCCAGCTGAAACTTGCCCAGCTGACCGCCCCGCCGGGCGCCGGTGAACGAGCCCTCCTCATAGCCGAACAGCTCGCTCTCAATCAGGCTCTCCGGAATGGCCGCGCAGTTCACCGCGATGAAGGGCTTGTCCTTCCGGGCGCTGTTTTGGTGAATCAGCCGGGCAAACACCTCCTTGCCCGTGCCGCTCTCCCCCCGGAGCAGCACCGTGGCGTCCGTTGCCGCCACCGCCGTGGCCTTTACCACGCTGGACAGAAAGGGCCGGCACTCCCCGATGATATTGCTCTGCTTCAGCAGGGTCTGGGCCTCAATCTGCCGGTTATACTCCGCCGCCATCTGGGACGCCCGCTCCAGCTCCAGGCTGAGCTGGTTAAACTCGGTGGTGTCCCGGAAAATGGAGGCCGCCCCCAGCATCCTTCCCCCGGCCTCCAGGGGGAAGGTTTTAATCTGAACGTAGTGCTGCACGCTTTCGATGAGCACGCCGTCCTTGGTAATGGCCTGTCCCGACTGAAGGGTTTTGAGCAGCGTGGCCCCCGCCTCGATGTCGAACATATTCTGCCCCAGCACCGCGCCCACCGGCACGTTCAGCAGCTGGGCATAGGCCGGGTTGATGTAAAAAATCACCCCGTTCATGTCCACCGCCACCACCGCGTCCGTCAGCTCGTCCAGCATGGGGGCCAGGGGAATCTTCCGCCAAATCTCCAGCGCCATGCGCAGCCGCCGGGCCGAGCCCACGCCCACGCAGCCGCCCTCGCCGTCCACCGCCCGAAAGCGCTCCACCCCCAGAGGAATGTCCTCCGGCCGCACGTCGTACAGCCCCCTCCCGGCGGGCAGCGTAAAGCCCCCCTCCAGCTGCGTCCAGGCGGAATTCACAATATCTTTAATCTGCATTTTCGACATGGCGACCCTCCGCTTTTGCCGCGATACGTTTCGGCGCCCAGCCCCACAGGGGACCGGGCGCCGGCCTTTTCTCTTATTCCGCGGAAATCATATAGTAGTACACCGGCTGACCCCCGGCCAGCAGGGTAATCTCGGCGTTGGGGCACTCCCGCTGGAAAATCGCCAGCGCCTCGCCGGCCTGCTCCTCGGTTACGTCCTCGCCGTAGAAAATACTGATGAACTCCGCCTGCTGCTGGCTGTCCGCCTGGGCCAAACGCTCCAGCAGAGCGCCGATGGCCTGGTCCGTGTCGAACAGCTGCCCGTCCGCCAGGGCCATGTAGTCCCCCTCGTGGATTTCAAAGCCGTCGAAGTCGGAATCCCGGGCGGCATAGGTGATTTCGGAAGTGCGCACGTTTTTCCGGGCCTCCTCCATGGCGGCGGCGTTGGCGTCCGTCTCCCCCTCGGGGTCCAGCACCAGCATGGCCGCGATGCCCTGGGGCACCGTGCGGGTGGGCACCACTACAATCTCCCTGCCGTCCACCAGCCCCACGCACTGCTCGGCGGCCATGATGATATTTTTGTTGTTGGGCAGCACAAACACCACCTCGGCGGGGGTGCGGGCAATCTCCCGCAGAATGTCCTCGGTGGAGGGGTTCATGGTCTGACCGCCAGAGATAACGCCGTCCACCCCCAGGTCCTTGAACACGCTGGCCATGCCCTCGCCCGCGCTCACCGCCACCACGCCGAACTTCTTCTCCGGCGCGGCGATGGCGTTGGCCTGGTCCTCCTGGGCCTCCAGCTCGGCCTCGATCTGCTCCAAATCGTCGGTGCTCTGGGGCTTTTTGCCCGCGGCCATGTCCTCGTACTGGGTGCGCATATTTTCAATCTTGGCCAGCTCCAGCGTGCCGTACTTCTGGGCCTCGCTCAGCGCCGCGCCGGGGATATCGGTGTGGACGTGGACCTTGAACGCCTCGTCGTCCTCGCCAATCACCAGGCTGTCGCCAATGCTGTTGAGGTAGGCCCGGAAGGGCTCGATGGATTTGTTGCCCGTCTTGCGGACGATAAAAACGGTGTCAAAGGTGAAGGTGATCTCCTCATCGGTGAGGGCGGCAAAGTCCGCCGCCTCCTTCACCGGCAGACCGTCCTCCTGGCCGGCGGGCGCTTCCACCCCCCGCAGCTCGTCCAGCATTCCCTGGAGAATAATCAGGAAGCCCTTGCCTCCCGCGTCCACCACGCCGGCCTTTTTCAGCACCGGGTTCTGATTCACCGTGTCCGCCAGGGCGATCTGCCCCTCGGCAATGGCGGCCTCCAGCACCGCCTCCACGCTGTTCTCCCGCTCCGCCGTCTCCGCCGCCTTTACAGCAGCCAGGCGGGACACGGTGAGGATGGTGCCCTCGGCGGGCTTCATCACCGCTTTGTAGGCGGCAGTCACGCCCTCGCCCAAGGCCGCGGCGAAAATGGCGCCGTCGGCCCGCTCGTGCTCCTTCAGCGCCTTGGACATCCCCCGAAACAGCAGGGACAAAATCACCCCGGAATTGCCCCGGGCCCCCCGCAGCAGGGCGGAGGCGTTGATGGACGCGGCCTGCCCGATGGCGGCGGCGGGCTTCTTCTTCGCCTCGGCCGCGGCGGTACCGATGGTCAGGGACATATTGGTGCCGGTGTCCCCATCCGGGACGGGGAACACGTTGAGCTCGTTGATGGCCTGCTTCTGGGCGTTGATGGAGGCGGAGGCGTGGATTACCATGCGCTGAAACAGCGCGCCGTCAATGATATCTATCATGTTCGGATTATCCTCTCTTTCTGGGCCGGGTTTAACCGATCACCATAGAATCAACGCAGACGTTCACGCTGCGCACCTCCACCCCGGTCAGGCGGTGGACGTTATATTTCACTTCGCTCTGGATGGAACGGCCCACGGCTACCAGATTGACGCCGTTGTCCACAATAATGTGCAGGTCAATGGAGATGGACTGGTCGTCGTTATAGATAATTTTCACGCCCTTGGACATGGACTCCCTGCGCAGCAGGTGGACCAATCCGTCCGTCTTGGAGCGGAAGGCCATGCCCTTCACCCCATAGCAGCTGGTGGCCACCGCGCCGGTGAGGTTGGAAAACACGTCGCTGGTGAGCTGGACGCGGCCCTTTTCGGTTTGTATCTTCATGGGATTCCTTCCTTTCTTGGAACCTGGTTGGTGCGTTAAAGGCAGGCCGCCCTTGGGCCGGCCTGGAATGGTTTTCGCTTGTTTCTATATTGTATTCTATTTTGGCTGAAAATACAAGTACTGTTTTGTGTTTCCTCTCCGGCCGAAATGAGAATCTTTTTCTTCCCTCCGCCTGTGCGCTGTTCTGCGGCAAAAAGCGCCCGGCGGTTATGCCGCCGGACGCTTTGCGCGTTTTATTCCAATGTGGCTTACTTCAGGTTGAAGAAGGCGTCGCGGCCCAGGTACTGAGCGGCGTCGCCCAGCTCCTCCTCGATGCGCAGCAGCTGGTTGTACTTGGCCACGCGGTCGGTGCGGCTGGGAGCGCCGGTCTTAATCTGGCCGGCGTTGGTGGCCACGGCGATGTCGGCGATGGTGGCGTCCTCGGTCTCGCCGGAGCGGTGGGATACGATGGCGGTGTAGCCGGCCCGGTTGGCCATCTGGATGGCGTCCAGGGTCTCGGTCAGGGTGCCGATCTGGTTGACCTTAATCAGGATGGAGTTGCCCACGCCCTTGGCGATGCCGTCGGACAGACGGGCCACGTTGGTGACGAACAGGTCGTCGCCCACCAGCTGCACCCGGTCGCCGATGGCCTTGGTGAGCATGGCCCAGCCCTCCCAGTCGGTCTCGGCCATGCCGTCCTCCAGGGAGATGATGGGGTAGGTGTCGGCGAACTTCTTCCACATATTCACCAGCTGCTGCTGGGTCAGCTTCTTGCCGGACTTGGGCTGGACGTAGCACTTCTCCTCGTCGTTCCACCACTCGGAGGAGGCGGCGTCGATGGCGATCTTGAAGTCCTCGCCGGGCTTGTAGCCGGCCTTCTCGATGGCGGCCACGATGACCTTCAGGGCGTCCTCGTCCTTCTTCAGGTTGGGGGCGTAGCCGCCCTCGTCGCCCACGCCGGCGGCGGGGGTGCCGTTCTCCTTCAGGGTCTTCTTCAGCTGGTGGAACACCTCGGCGCAGCGGCGCAGAGCCTCACGG